>JANJUT010000075.1 GCA_024710445.1 Thiobacillus sp. | reverse complement strand
CTTGCGATTGCTCAGGAATACGCCCCATACGGATTTGGCTGTCTCTGCTGCGATTTGCCTGGCCTGCTCGGCATCGGTAACGTGTGCCGCGACAAACGGCTGGAGTAATCCGTAGACCGCAGCCGCGTCCTCGTCGCCGGCAATCGCCGCCGGCAGATCATCGGATTTCCGCTGCACCACCGAGTCTTTGATGTCGGTGACGCGCTGCAGGTATTCCAGGTCCGTGATGCGCTTGGCCCGGTAGTCGTCGATGGCCTGCTGGATCAGCTTGGAAAATTTCTCGTAGAACGCCGGGTCTTGGGCCAGCCGTTCGGTAATTGCCCGTTTCGTGGCGTGGGCGATCATGTCCGCCTTGGCGCCCGCGCCCTTGCCAGCCCCTTGCTCCTCGACAACCTTCTGGAAGGCCTGTTCGTCGAAGATGTTCACCGGGGCATTGAGACGCACCACCTCGCTGGCCGTGATGTGGGTGTCGAGCAGTTTCTTGATCTTGGGCTCGAAGTCACGATAGTCGATGGATTCCGAGTAACGCAGCTTCACCGCCGCCTTGAGATTCACAAAGCGCTTGAGATCGTTCTTGTAGGACTGAATGCGTTGCGCCGGTGTCTGCTCGACGAACTGCTCGCTCGACATGGCGACGGCGAGGGTCTTAGCGAAAACAGACAAGCGGTCGTAGAAATCGCCCCGCAGCTTCTCGTCCGCAAGGAGCGCCTCGAACGCTTCCTCATCCTGCCGGTTCTTGACCGTCTTGAAGATATCCCACAGGTCCGAATGCCGCTGCGGCAGTTGCTTGATTTCCTCGTGGATGGAACTCAGCGCGCCGTGCAGATCTAACTCGTCATAGCCATCCAGTGCGCTATAGGTGGTTAGCGCCTCGTCCAGTTCGCCGAGCACGCCGACGTAGTCGATGATGAAGCCGAATTCCTTGGCCTTGGCGCCCGTGTCATCCTCATACAGACGATTCACGCGGGCGATGGCCTGGAGCAGGGTGTGATCCTTGAGACGCCGGGCCAGGTACAGCACCGTGTTGCGCGGAGCATCGAAGCCGGTGAGCAGCTTGTCCACCACGATCAAGATTTCAGGCTCGTCGCCGAACTTGAAGGCATTGACGATCTGTTTGTTGTACTCCTCCTCAGAGCCATAGCGTTTCATCATGCGCTGCCAGAAGGCCACGACCTCGTCGGTCGACTCCTCGGCATCGACCTCGGCAAAACCCTCGCGCTCATCCGGCGGCGAGATGATGACCTCACTGCTGACCTCGCCCAGTTCGTCGAGAAACGCCTTGTAGCGCAACGCCGACGCCTTGTTCGGTGCGACCAGCTGTGCCTTGAAGCCGGTGCCCTGCCAGTTCTGCTTGTAGTGGTCGTTGATGTCGAAGGCCCGCATGTAGATGATCTGCTCGGCCTTGTTGAGCATTTCGGCGCGCGCATACTTCTTTTTCAGATCGGCCTTCTGCTGGTCGGTCAGCCCCTTGGTGTGACGCTCGAACCAGACGTCGATGGCACTCTGGTTCTGTTCCAACTCGACCATCCGCCCCTCGTAGAGCAGCGGCACGATGGCGCCGTCGGCCACGGCCTGGTCAATGGCATAGGTATGGATGATGCCGCCGAACTTCGACACATCGCTCTTCTCGCGGGTCAGCAGCGGCGTGCCGGTGAAGCCGATGTAGCAGGCGCGGGAGAACATCTGCCGCATCCGCGCCGAATAGCCGCCCAGCTGGGTGCGCTGGGTTTCATCCACCAGCACGAAGATATCGGGCGAGTCGTCGGTGAATTTCTTGAAGTTGAGCGCCTTGTCGAACTTGTGCACCAGGGTGGTGACGATATGCGCCTTGTGGTCGGCCACCAGTTCCACCAGATGCCGGCCGCTCTCGGCACGGTCGGGCGAGAGGCCGCAAGCGGCGAAAGTGTTGCCGAGTTGCTTATCCAGATCCACCCGGTCGGTCACCAGCACGATGCGCGGATTCTTGATTTCCGGATCCAGCGCCAGGGCGCGGGCCAGCATCACCATCGTCAGCGACTTGCCGGAACCCTGGGTGTGCCAGACGATGCCGCCGCGCCGCTTGCCCGTCTCGTCCATCTGCTTCACCCGGGTGACGATCTCGCGGATGGCGAAATACTGCTGGTAACGCGCGATCTTGCGCACACCGCCATCGAACACCGTGTACTGCCAGGCCAGGGCGAGCAGCCGTTCGGGGCGGCACAGTGCATAAAGCGCTCGATCCTGTTCCGTCACCTGCCGGCCGACCACGTAGGGCGCCGGGTCTTCCCGCACGCCCAATTCCTGGAAGGCGATGTCGAACAGCGACGCCTTCACGCGCTCCGGCAGCGGTTTCTCCAGCAAGGGCTGGAGCACTGCATCGGAAACATCTTCCTTCCACTTCGACCAGAACTTGGCCGGCGTGCCGGTGGTGGCATAGCGGGCGTCGTTCTTGTTCACGCCCAGCACCATCTGCGTGTAGGTGAACAGGCGCGGGATGTACTCGTCGCGCTGGTTGCGGATCATCTGCGAGATGGCCTGCTCGACTTCCACCTTCGGCGATTTGCACTCGATCACCGCGAAGGGGATACCATTCACGAACAGGACGATGTCGGGCCGCGCCGTGTCGTAGCTGCGCGTGCGCTCGACGGAAAATTCGGCGGTGACGTGATAGACGTTGTTGGCTGGGTTGCGCCAGTCCACATAGTTGAGCGTGAAGCTCTTCACGTCGCCTTCGATAGACTGCTCCAGCGCCACGCCCAGTGTCAGCAGGTCATAGACGGCCTCGTTTGTCTTGAGCAGGCCATCGTATTTCACGTTCTTCAGCCGCTGGATGGCACTCTGGATGTTCTCCTCGGAAAACAGCCAGGTCGAGCCCTTGTGCTGGATGCGGTTCTGCGCCTTCAACTGCCCGCGCAGAAGTTCCTCCAGCAGCACGTTGCCGGCCTTGCCGCCGCGCGCGGCCAGCGCCTCGGCGGGCGTCAGATACTCGAAGCCGAGATTGACCAGCACTTGCAGTGCCGGTATCTGCGACAGGTAGGTTTCGTCGAAATGGAAGGCGTCCATCATGCAGCCTCCGCTTCCGGCACCTTCACTCGCCACTGGCCGGTGAGGAGTTTCTGCATCAGGCCGCGTTTCTGCTGCTTGATTGCCTCGACGGACTGTCCGAGTAGCGCGATTTCCTCGCGCAGTGCATTCAGGTAGCGGGCAATCGCGGTCTGTTGGGTGATGCCGGGCAACGGAATGGCCAGACTGGCAAATTCGCTGAAGGACACGGTTTCCCGCACACTGCCCTGGGCGCTCTTCTTGATCCGTTCCTGCGCCTCGTGGGAATCGAGCCAATGCAGAAAGTAATCGGAATCGACATTTGTCTCGTCGAGCCCGAACACCACGTACATGGGACTCAGCACGCCATCGTCCCACGCATCCAGCCGGGCGATGGAGCCGACGTTGATACGGGAGGGGTTGTAGGCGTACTGCCCGCGCCGTACCACCTTGTAATTGGACAAGTCGTCGCTGGCGACACGGCGCTCGAACTGGTCTTCCGGCAGGACGAAACCTCGCGAATTGGTGACGCTCAGGACGCGAGCCTCGTTTCCGCCGCGATTGCGCTCG
>JANJUT010000058.1 GCA_024710445.1 Thiobacillus sp. | reverse complement strand
ACTGCGTCGCTTCAAGCGTTCCATCGAAAAAGTGGGTCTGTTGAACGAACTGCGCGCTCGCGAGTTCTACGAGAAGCCCACCGCAGAACGCAAGCGCAAGCTCGCTGCTGCGGTCAAGCGTCAAAGCAAGCGCCTGCGCGGTCAGCAACTCCCCCCCAAGATGTATTGATTCTGCGTTCTCGCAGAATCCACCCGCACCAATCCAACGCCACGCATGTCGCTCAAGGCTCGCATTACTGACGACATGAAGTCGGCCATGCGCGCCAAGGACACGGTGCGCCTCGGTTCGGTTCGTTTGCTTCTGGCTGCCATCAAGCAGAAAGAAGTCGATGAACGGATCGAACTGGACGATGCCGCGCTGGGTGACCCCATCATTGGCAGCATCGTCGAAAAACTCATCAAGCAGCGCAAAGACTCTATCAGCCAGTTCCAGGCTGCCGGCCGAGACGACCTTGTGTCTGCCGAGCAGGCGGAACTTGTCGTTCTGCAAGCCTACCTGCCCGAACAGTTGTCTGCGGCCGAAGTCGAAGCCGCTGTCATTGCAGCCATTACCGAATCCGGTGCCGCCTCGGCCCGCGACATGGGCAAGGTCATGGGATTGCTGAAATCCCGCCTCGCCGGCCGTGCCGACATGGGCCAGGTTTCAGCACTGATCAAAACCCGTCTGGCGGGCTAATCCCACCCGGCGTCTGCCCGGGTTTATCATGCAGCAACCATGATTCCACGCGATTTCATCGATACCCTGCTCGCTCGCGTCGACGTTGTCGATGTCATCGACCGGCGTGTGCCGCTGAAAAAAGCCGGGCAAAACTACCAGGCCTGCTGTCCATTCCACAGCGAAAAAACCCCCTCTTTTACCGTCAGCCCCACCAAGCAGTTCTATCACTGCTTTGGTTGCGGCGCACACGGCACCGCGCTCAGCTTCCTGATGGAATACGAGCACATGAGCTTCCCCGATGCAGTGGCAGCACTGGCACAGGATAGCGGCCTGCAGATACCCGAATCCGCCCATGAACCCGACCGGCCCAAGCCCCCGCCGGCTTTGTGGGATGCGCTGGAGCAGGCAGCACAGTTCTACAAGCAGCAACTCAAGCAAACGCCGCGTGCCATCGAATACCTCAAGCAGCGCGGCCTGACCGGAGTCATCGCGGCCCGCTATGGCATCGGCTACGCGCCAGATGGTTCTCCGCTAAAACAGGTTTTTCCGGATTACACGATCGACGCGCTCGCCGCTTCCGGCCTGGTCATCGACGGGGATCGCGGCCGCTATGACCGTTTCCGCGACCGCATCATGTTCCCGATCCGCAACATCAAAGGCCAGATCGTCGGCTTTGGCGGTCGGGTACTCGACCAGGGCGAACCAAAATACCTCAACTCGCCCGAAACACCCTTGTTCCACAAAGGCTCCGAGCTATACGGGCTGTTCGAAGCGCGCTCCGCGATCAAGACAGCCGGACGCGCCATCGTGGTCGAGGGCTACATGGATGTGGTGGCACTGGCACAACATGGCGTGGAGTTTGCCGTGGCCGCGCTGGGCACCGCCACCACGCCCGTTCACGCACGCACCCTGCTGCGTCATACCGACCGTCTGATCTACGCTTTTGACGGCGACAAGGCGGGGCGCAAGGCAGCCTGGCGCGCATTGGAAAACACCCTGGAAGCATTGCAGGATGGCAAGGAGGTCAGCTTTCTGTTCCTCCCCGAAAACGAAGATCCCGACAGTTATATCCGCACCCACGGCCAAGCCGCCTTCCTGAAATTGCTGGACACCGACACCTTGCCGCTCTCGGCGTTTCTGGTACGTGAACTGGCACAGGGCCGGAAGCTCGATACCCAGGAAGGCCGGGCAGCCATGCTCAAGGATGCCAGGCCGCTGCTGGAAAAAATTGCCGCGCCCCTGCTTGCAGGCCTTATCCGGCGCCAGATCGCCGAGCTGGCGCATCTGCAAGCCGATGAACTTGCGCTGGTGGGTCTCAAACCTGCCAGCACGCGGCGCATGCCTCCCGGCCCGCAACGCCGCCCGGCGCCGTCACGTCTGCGTGGCTTGGCCCGCACGCTGTTGATGAACCCGCAGCGCGCCACTGAAGTCGAACCACACCTGCTCGATGCCAACGACCCGTTGGGCGAAGCCATGGGCGAGCTACTTGGCTGGCTGCCCGAAATGGGACAGCTGAATCTGCCTGCCCTGTCTGAAGCTGCGCGTGGCAGCACGCTGGAAGCGCTGGTCCAGGATCTGATGACAGACCTGCTCGACAAAGACGATAGCTGGGACTGGAACGCCGAGTTTGACGGTGCAGTCAAACAACTACGTGACGACTGGCGGCGGCGACGCCAGCAGGAATTGGCGGCACGGCCATTAAGCAGTTTGAGTGCCAGCGAACGCCAGGAACTTACCGAACTGGCACGGTCCTAGCTTGTCACAAACGGCAAGACAAAACACCGGTTTACGGTATAATTGCCGGTTTTTGAACGATTTTTTCCGGCGCGCGCATCGTGCGACGGGAGCTTAAGCGGAGAGAAGCCTGTGGCTGTACGTGGAAGAAAACCAGGTGGTGGCGCCAAAAAAACTGAAGCGCTGCTCCCCCTGAAAGAGCTGACGCCAGTAGAAGCCGAGGCGCGCCGCACCCAACTCAAGAACCTCATTATCCTGGGCAAGGAACGGGGCTTCCTGACC
>JANJUT010000039.1 GCA_024710445.1 Thiobacillus sp. | reverse complement strand
CGCAGCAAAATCGGTCAGCCCGCCAACCGAGATCATCAGGTCGATCAGGCTCATTTTTTCACGGTAATTCAGGGCTTGCGGCTTGGCGGCTTCACCCACCACGCGCAGTTGCTGGTCGAACGGGCCAATGCCGCCGCCGACGATGACGGTGACGATAGGCTCCTGGATATACTTGCCAAGGGCCTTTTCAATATCACGTGCCAACTGGGTCGGGGTCTTTCCGGAAGCCTGGAGGTCTTCGACCAGATTCATGGTCATCTTGCCATCAGGCCGCACCGGGAAGCTGCCGGACACTTCCGGGTTGCGCCAGACAAAAACATTCACCGAGTCGCCCGGGCCAACCAGATAGTTCCAGTTATAGTCGCCCGTTTGAGCGGGAGCGGGTGGATAAGTCGGCGTGTTGGAGCAGCCTGCCATGGCGGCAACCGCCAACACGACGCTGACGCGCACGATGTGCTTGTTGATCGTAAACATGTCCATCCTCCCTTGTAAGTAATAAATCTGTTGGCATTATGCCAGAGCAGATCAAAAATCCGCCCAATCGACCCAGACTCGCAGCAAGCAGCAGGCCAATCCGTCCAGGCCGGTAAAAGTCTTGATACATAATGAGTTGGCGTCATTTTCGGGACGCGTCTCATGTTGGCGACCCGTCGACAGTGTCGTAAGGTCATCGCCGACCAAGGTATCATGCCGCACATGACAGATTCCGCCGTCGACAGCCTCGACACCCTTCGCCAGCGCATCCGCGACTTTGCCCAGGCCCGTGCATGGGAACGCTACCACACCCCCAAGAACCTGGTGATGGCACTCAGCGTGGAAATGGCCGAGCTGCTGGAGCCTTTTCAATGGCTGACCGCGGAGCAGAGCCAGCAGCTGAATGCCGAACAGCATGAAGCGGTGCGCCAGGAAATAGCCGATGTGCTGATTTACCTGACCCGGCTGGCCGACGTGCTGGGGATAGACCCGCTCGAAGCCGCCGCCGACAAGCTGGCGATCAATGCACGCAAGTACCCAGTCGAGCAGGCATACGGCAATGCCCTCAAATATTCGGCCCATCAAACCAATCAAGGCAGTTCAGATGACTAAACCGTATTTCAAGCACCATGTATTTTTCTGTACCAATGAACGCGACGACGGCGCCAAGTGCTGCGGCGCATCCGGCGGTCAGCACATGCGCGACTACCTGAAGAAGAAGGTCAAACTGGCCGATCTCAACGGCGAAGGCAAATGCCGCATCAACAGCGCCGGCTGCATGGACCGTTGCGACGAAGGCCCGCTGCTGGTCGTGTACCCGGAAGGGACCTGGTACACCTATGTGGATGAAACGGACATTGATGAGATTTTCGATCTCCATCTCAAACAAGGACGCATCGTCGAGCGTCTGCAACTGAAGTGAAGCCGCCGAGCACGACGGCCCGGGTGAAGCGCTACAAACTCCGCATCCCCGTTCCGGCCGGCAAACTGGAAACCGTGATCGACGACCCCGAAACCGATCGCCGCGGGCTGTTGCTGGTCGCGCACCCGCACCCGCTGCACGGCGGCAGCATGGAAAACAAGGTTGTCACCACGCTGGCCAAAGCCGCCAACGAAGCGGGCTGGGTGTCGGTACGCCCCAACTTCCGTGGCGTGGGGATGAGCGACGGCGAGTTCGACGCCGGCGTGGGCGAGACCGACGACCTGCTCGCTGTCGCGCGCTTTGTCGAAGCCAGTTATCCCGGCCTGCCCTGGACCCTGGCCGGCTTTTCCTTCGGCGCATTCGTGCAACACCGCTTGCGCCAGCAACTCGATGCGCAGCGGCTGATCCTGGTTGCGCCAGCGGTCACCATGTATGAATTCGACCCGGTGCCGTCCGATTCCGTGGTCATCTATGGCTCGGCCGACGAACTGATTCCGCCCGCCGCCATTCAATTGTGGGCCGACCAGCAGCACCTTGCGCAAAAGATCATTCCGGATGCAGGCCATTTTTTCCACGGCAAGCTCAAGGAACTGAAACAGGCGTTCATCGAGGCCTGCCCATGCTGAAGGTACAAGGTCTCTGCAAACGCTACGGCGACACCGAAGTCGTGCGCAGCCTCGATCTCGATGTTCGACGCGGGGAATGCTTCGGCTTGCTGGGCCCCAACGGCGCCGGCAAGACCACCACGCTGCGCCTGCTGCTGGGCTTGATCGAACCGGACTGCGGCAGCATCGAAATTGACGGCATTGCCGTACCGCAGCATGCGCGCGAGGCGCGGATGAAAGTCGGTGTAGTGCCGCAAATGGACAACCTCGACCCGGATTTCAGCGTATGCGAGAACCTGCTCGCCTATGGCCGCTACTTCGGCATGGAAAAATCCGCCATTGCCGCGCGCGTACCGGATCTGCTCGAATTTGCCGGCCTCGCCGGCAAGGCGGATGCCCTGATCGCGCAGTTGTCGGGCGGCATGAAGCGCCGGCTCACGCTGGCCCGCGCGCTGGTGCACGACCCCGATATCCTGTTCCTCGACGAGCCTACCACCGGACTCGATCCGCAGGCACGCCACCTGATCTGGCAAGGCTTGCGCCGCCTGATCGCGGACGGCAAGACCATCGTGCTGACCACGCATTTCATGGATGAAGCCGAGCGCCTCACCGACCGCCTCGCCATCCTCGATCACGGCCGCATCGTCGCCGAAGGCTCGTCGCGTGCATTGATCGAATCCCATATCGAACCCGTCGTGGTCGAAGTATTTGGCGAAGGGCTGGCCGACTGGACACGCCATCACGCGGCCAGCCTGTGCCGGCGCTTTGAAACGGTCGGCGAAACCCTGTTCTGTTATCTAGACAACGCCGACACCGTGATCGATGCACTGAAACACGCCCCGACCCTGCGCTATCTGCACCGACCATCCAGCCTTGAAGACGTTTTTCTCAAACTCACCGGGCGCGACCTCCGTGATTAAACATCTTCGACTTCCCCTGCTGTCATGGCGCTTCATCC
The DNA here is from genome assembly GCA_024710445.1 of Thiobacillus sp. Classification (GTDB taxonomy): domain Bacteria; phylum Pseudomonadota; class Gammaproteobacteria; order Burkholderiales; family Thiobacillaceae; genus Thiobacillus. Next base: position 8,723 of record JANJUT010000039.1, on the reverse strand, counting down.
CGGTGTGGCACCGCAATTATCAGGTGTGGAAAAAGCTTGCCATCCCCGCCATCCTCGGCAACCTGGCCGACCCGATGCTGTACATGCTGGGCCTCGGCTATGGTCTCGGCAGCCTGCTGCCGGACATAGGCGGCATGCCCTACATCACCTTTCTCGCCGCTGGAACGGTGGCCTACAGCACGATGAACGCCGCGACATTCGAAGTGCTGTATTCGAGCTTTTCGCGCATGCATGTACAGCGTACCTGGGACGCCATCCTCAACGCCCCGCTCACGCTCGACGATGTGATGCTGGGCGAACTGACCTGGGCGGTGACCAAAAGCCTGCTCTCCGGGCTGGCGATCCTGGCGGTGATCTGGGGGCTGGGATTGTTCGGCAACTTCTGGATGACGCTGTGGATCATCCCCGTGGTCGCGCTGGTCGGGTTCTGCTTTGGCGGGATGGGGCTGGTGATGAACGCGGTGTCGCCCAGCTATGATTTTTTCCTCTATTACTTCACGCTGGTGATCACGCCGATGGTGCTGCTGTGCGGCGTGTTTTTCCCCGTCAGCCAACTCCCGGCGCTGTTGCAGGGCGTGTCGGCCTGGCTGCCCCTCACCCACGCCATCGATCTGGCGCGTCCGCTGGTCGTCGGCAACATGCCGGACAATATTCTGCTGCATGTCACGGCGTTGCTGGTTTACGGCAGCCTGGGCTATGTCATTGCGCTGGCATTCACGCGGCGGCGGCTGTTGCGATAATCAGGCTTCGACGCCCGCCGCCTGCTGGTCGGCGTGATAGCTCGACCGCACCATCGGTCCGCAGGCTGCATGCTTGAAACCCATCGCCAGCGCTTCCTGCTCGAACCGGGCAAAGCGCTCAGGGGTCACGAAGCGCAGCACCGGCAGGTGATGTTGTGAGGGCTGCAGGTACTGGCCCAGCGTCAGCATGTCCACATCGTGCGCGCGCAGATCACGCATCACCTGCAGAATCTCGTCATCTTCCTCACCCAGGCCGACCATCAGACCGGATTTGGTGGGGATATCGGGATGACTGGCCTTGAAATCCTTCAACAGCTTCAACGAATGCGCGTAATCGGCACCGGGACGAGCCGCCTTGTACAGGCGCGGCACGGTTTCCAGGTTGTGGTTCATGATGTCGGGCGGAGCCACGCCGAGTTTTTCCAGTGCCTTGTCGAGCCGACCGCGAAAATCCGGGGTCAATATCTCAATCCGCGTGGAAGGCGATTGCTCGCGCACGGCGGCGATGCACTGCGCAAAATGCCCGGCTCCGCCATCGCGCAAATCATCGCGGTCGACGCTGGTAATCACCACGTATTTCAGCGCCATCAGCGCAATGGTCTCGGCCAGATGGCGCGGTTCATCGGCATCAGGCGGCAGCGGCGTGCCATGACCGACATCGCAGAACGGGCAACGCCGTGTGCACAGGTCGCCGAGGATCATGAAGGTCGCCGTGCCATGGCCGAAGCATTCGCCCAGATTCGGGCACGACGCCTCTTCGCACACGGTGTGCAGCCTGGCCTCGCGCAGGATGCCTTTCAGCCGCCCGACGTTCGGCATGTTGGGGGACTTGGCGCGGATCCACGATGGCAGGCGCATACGCGGCTGCGGCACGATCTTGATCGGGATGCGCGCCGTTTTTGCCGCGCCCTTGTGCTGGATGGGGTCTGCCATAATCGATTGGGGACTACGTTGGGGGAGTCAAGCTTGGGATTTTAGCCTATGCGATTCCCAACCCCGACCCTTTTGGCTGTGTGGAGGGCATCAGCCACTGCTGCCGGATTGCAAGCCGGCTGGCCGGTTGAGATCGACAAATAACTAGTACAACAACCCATAAGTTTCGCTATGTTCGACGCGCGCCGCATCACCGATTGCTTTGTCGCTCATCCTCGCCATGGAACGACTATGGCTGCGGTTCGCTTCGCGCACTCGGCGCGCGGATGCGCGTCTCGGCATGTACGCAAACTTATGGGTTGTCGTACTAGTGAGTGATGCCGGAATGGAGCATATCTGCGGGACCCGCTTTGACCAGCGACTCGACCCTGTCCGGCTCCATCCGTAACAAGGATGCAATCCTGCGGTAATCATCTGGCAAGGCAGCGTTATCCCAGCCTTTCGCCGAATGGCGCGCCAGGTCGACCGCCAGCGTGACATTGCGTACCCGCCGTGTACCCGCCTGTACCGGGTCCACCAGATTCTTCAACAATTCGGGCATCTGCCATTCACGCACCAGATGACGCTGGAAATCCACCCCCGCAAAACCCATAATCTGCTTTTGCGCATCCGTACTGCGCAAAGCCTCGTCTGTCTGCTGCAATTTCTGGATTTCAAGCATTTCTTCGGGATTGAAACACCACATCAGCATTTCTGAAACATGGGAGAGCAGCGTCGATACAAGCACTTCTTCTGCATGCAAATCGTGCAAACGCAAGGCCCAGTCGAAAGCATAACTGGACGAACGCTGGGCACGCTGAACCGTCTGCAGTAGCTGCACCAGTGCATCGAGGTGACCATGCAGCAGATCTTCTGCAACCGGTGTGGCTGGAACTTCACGAAAGAACGTCTCCAGACCTATCATCAACAGCATTTGTTTCACATCGACCAATTCATGCTTCTGCACCCGATGCTTGTGCGTCTGCATGTAGCGCAGCAGCTTCACCGTCATCAAGGGATCATCCGTCACGACATTGGCGATGCTGCGCGCATCGCACAATGACTCGTCGTCGTGCAAATGCTGCAATTCCCGCGCGGTACGCCTGAGAACGGGAATATCGGCCTGCCCAAAAAAGGCCAGCCACTCCGCCATGCTTTTTGGTTGTTGCGACATCAGTCTCCCTGCGAACATGCAAGACTCAATTGGACAAATAGCCACGCAACTTGCCGCAGCCCCCATCTTTCGCCCACGCTCTTGTCAGAACCGGACATTCTCACCCTGCTTAACGGTTCTGACTGGCCATGGCTTGAATATTGTCAATACTGGGCATCTTCTCGCTCACCCACCTGCTCTACCGGAATGATCAGGGAGGCCTGCCAGCAAACCGGCACAAGCAGGAAACCAGAGGCTGTTCACACTAATTTCGCACCTGCGCCGAGGTCGATTCAGGGTGCAGCCCGCGAAGCGGGACGCGCCTTGCATCCATCGCTTTCTCGCAACAACGCAGACGCAAATTAGTGTGCACAGGCCCTAGCTCAAATTCGCAGCCGGGCCGGTCTTGACCATCGACGGCACCTTGCCGGGGTCCATGTGCAGGAGTTCAGCGATCGCAGTGAAATCGTCATTCAGTGCCCGATCATGCCAGCCATTGGCCGAATGGCGCGCCAACCTTACAGCCAGCAGCACTGCGCGTACCCGGGGTGAATCGGCCTGCGCCGGGTCCGTCAGACTCGCCAGCAACTCAGGCAATCGCCACGCGATCACCAGTTGACGCTGCAAATCCACACCGGCAAAACCCAACACCTGCTTTTGAATCTCGGCACTACGCCGTGTGGGCTCGAGCGCCTGCTGCTTCCTGATCACAAGCATCTGGCCGGGATTGAAGCACCACATCAACATCTCGGCAACATGGGTAAGCAAGGCCGACACCCGCACCTCTTCGGAATGCATGTCATGCAGGTGAAAAGCCCAGTCAGCCGCGTATAAGGCAGAACGCTGGGCGCGCCGTACCGTAGCTTTCAGAAAAAACAGCGCGTCACGATGTTCGCGCAGCATCTCTTCCGCGATCAACGTAATAGGGACTTCCCGAAAAAACGTTTCCATTCCCATCATCAGCAGCGTTTGCTTGACGTCGAGCAGTTCCTGTATCTGGGCACGATGCTTGTGCGATTGCATATGGCGCAACAGCTTGACCGTCATCAGCGGGTCGTCATTCACGATATCGGCAACGCTGTTTGCATTGAGATTGTGACCGGTATTCAAGTGCTCCAGATCTCGTACCGTGTGGCTCAATACGGGTATGTCCATTTGCCCAAAGAAGTCGATCCAGCCTGACAGGCTTTTTACTTCAAACGGCATCGCTTGAGTCCTCCACGGGGGGGCCTACCGGACCCGTTCGGGCAAGATGCCGCAGAAACCCCTGTACGGCGGGACTTGGATGACCCGAGCTCACAGGAAGCGCCACTTTATCGTTTATGGCTTGCGTACCTTGCCGATCAATCAAGCTTGAGCGCCTTGGCAGGAAGTGTACGAAGGATGTTCAGTTCCCGGGCCAGCCACACACTGCTTGGGACCGATGATTCCTCTCCGCATCTGACAGTGTATGCCTGTCCGGTCACGCTGCTCCTGGTCGCAGCGCGTTCAATAAACTGCTCCGAACTGGCAACTGCATTTTTGTTCACCAGGTAATCCAGCTTCCGGGCAAGATGCGCCTGTGCATCCTGAGACGAATACCACGCGCCATTCCGATTGAACTGGCATCCCGATGCCTTGAGCACCATCAGCAAGGCATCGATCTCTGACTTGTTCGCCGGCGCAAGGGTAGCCGCGCAGGCCGGCGACATGCTCATTAGCACGCACACCATCGTGGCCATGCCGAAGCAGCTGCGCCTCAATTGAAAATTCCCTTGAGCATGTCCTTGAGGTCCGGGCGGCCATCCTTCCTGGCTGGGTCGGCAGGTTGGGCCGTTGCGGGAGTCGGCGCAGGTTGCACAACCGGCTTGGCTTTCAGGTTGACCGGCTGACCATCCGCTCCCAGCTTCAGGGCCTCAACCAGCAAGGTGATCTCCACTGCGTTGCCGATCATGCCGTTGCCGCCATCGACAAATTTCATGATGCCGTAGTCAGACCGGTTCAGGCTGAACGTGCCTTCAAACGCCGTACGCACATTGCCCCAGGGATCGGTTGCCGTGCCCAGGATCTTGTAGGGAATATCGACCTGACGTGTAGCGCCATGCAGCGTCAACTGCCCGCTCATCACGCCCATGTCCTTGCCGGTTGAACGGAATCCACTCGCCACGAAACGCATCTCCGGATAGGCATTTGCATCCAGAAAATCGCTGGTCAGCAAATGCACGTCACGCGCACGGTGGCCGGATTCCAGTGAATACAGGCTGACGGTCACATTCGCCGATCCGGTATTGGGATTGGCAGGATCGAGCATCAACGTGCCCTTAACGCCGGTGAACGTTCCGGTGGTTTTGCCGACGATGTGACGTACGCTCCAGTTGGCAAAGCTGTGAGTGTCATCGATCCTGTAGGTTTCAGGAGCAGCCCAGGCATTGAGTGTCAATCCGAGCAAGGCAATGGCCAAAGTAGTACGCATACGTTCTCCTTTGCAGATCAGGCCGCTGCGGCCCAATAAGGACAATCTAGCACCCGCATCCATGCATGGCGAATGTTTATCGCTGTCCGGGCAGGCTTTGCCTGGCCCGATTGACTGGCGGTGTGTCATTTCAGGTTGCGTGATGAAAAAATCAGCACCTGACCCGCGACAAAATTCACCTGGACCGAGCGCTCGCCATCGCCCCATTCGCAGCTGCGCACACCCATCATGTCGTCACATTTTTCCGGTGGCCCGATCAGCAGAACCACCGCATCGTAGCTCATGCCCATCGTGATCTTATTGTAGTTATCCAGCGTGAGCTTGCTGCAACCCAGCAGCGCCAACATCAGGCCTGTTGCCAGAACAGTACGGATTTTCATGAATCGTCCCGGAATCAATATCTGGTCAGGATACTGCAGCCTGGCTCGCCAATACACCATCGTGTGCCGAACAGTCTTATTGATTCGGCCTGATGACGTTTGAAGTGATATTGAAAACCGGCTTGTCCCGGCTGTGTGAGACCGTGCGGGAGGACGAATCAATAAGCATTAGAAACAGCGTTCTATTGAAGTGGCTCCACGAACTGACCGACCCAAGACAACGCAAGAAACATTTTACGGGTTCAAACATCACCTGGCCGCCTCAATAGCCTGCCATATAAAACCACGCATCACATTCATACCTGAGCACAAAAAAGCGTGGATGGCTGCCCATCCACGCTTGGTTAACGGCTACCGCACGATTCAGGATTGAATGCGATGCGATTGACGGGCCTGGTGACGCTTCGGCATAGCTTCGGCGTCAAATACTGCCTGCTGCTCGGGCGTCAACTGGCCATAGAAAGCCTTGATCACATGCGTACGCTCCAGCATGCTGACACGGCGCGCTTCTGACATCGCCAGCATCTTGTCCAGACGCTGCGGCGTATTCAGGTTTTCAAACTCGCCGCGCATGGCCTGCCTGTCTGCATTCATGCGACGCCCCGCCGGCTGGGATGCGCTGACAAACTCATTCCACGCCGTTTCCTGCTCCGGTGTCAGCTTGAGCTTGTCCTTCAGCATGGCCATGTGCTTCGAACGCTTCTCTTCGCGCGCGGCCTGGTTTTTCTGGCCGTCATGCTTCTGCATCTGCCTGGCTTCGCAGCCGCCCTTGCCTTCGGGGCCGCCTGCGCTCATTGCGTAAGCCGAAGCGGCCAGAATGCCGCCACTCGCCATCAAACCCACGATCAGGGTACGTTTAGCAAAAGAACCGGGTATCCATTTCATCTCGAACTCCTTCAGGGCTGTTGTCAAAATTGCCGACGCAATATTGCTACGGCATGAAACGCATTCTGAAGGGCAGGTGTAACTGCAATGTGTCCGATATCGGGAGATTTGTTACGGGATGTTTCCAACTTGGTAACCAACCAGAGACCACCAGATCCGCTACTGATAGGTCAGCCCGTTATGCCTGATCCAGCCGCCCGGATGACGCCCCTGCGGGTCATGGTGCGTCCAGTGCATCACGCCGCCTTTCGCGTTCCATTCATATTCGCCATAAAAGGAAACCGTATCCCCGGTGCGCAACGTATCGATACGCTTCGCCAGATCGATGTTGTGAGCCAGCAGCAGCGTCCGTCCGGAACCCAGCCGGACAATGAAGCGTTGATGGCGACTGCCATCGTTGTCGTCCGCCAGCAGCTTCACCACCGTACCCTGGCCCTCAAGTTGCAGATTGCTGCGGCGGCTGGCGAATGCGTCATCGAAGGCAGCGTCGCTGGCTTCGTGAATAACGGAGGACGCACCAGGAGCAGGGGCTTCGTGTCTGTCCGGCGCGGCGGGCGTCGGGAGAAGCGCGTAATACGCAGCAACAACAAGCGCGGCAATCAATACAAGCTTGTTCATATCAGGTGTGCAAATTGGATTTTCAGCATATCAATGAAGACCCGATACCGGACCAGACGGGTGTCCCTGCCTGCTTGTAACAACGAGCTCAACTTCGGGATGTGGGCAGGCTGACAATAACTGCCCCGCCTTCTTTCTTGTCCACCACCAGTGCGCCTTTTTTGTGCGCATCGTCGAGGATTTTCCCAAATGCGCTATAGCCGTATTCTGATTCGCTGAAACCCGGGTGAACCCGCTTGATCGTGCTCTTGATCAGCGATGCCGAGATGGAGCCTTCGCCGCCCCGATCCGCCACCAGCTGTTCCACTGTGCTCACCACGAGTTCGACTGCCTGCCCCTTCTTGTCCTCGGCGCTCGGCCCGGTCTTGGCGGCCATGCTTTCTTCAACCGTTGCTTTTTCCGACGCAGGCCGGGGTCTGCGTCTACTCCCCGTCTTGGTCGTGCCGCCGGCAGGCTCTTTGACGGCAGCAGCCTTATCGACGGCGCCCTGTGCTGCCTTGTCTTGACTGGCGGTTTCCTTGACCGGCTGAGCTGCCGCTGGCTTTCTGGCAGGCGCTTTGGCTGGAGCCTTCACCTGCACCAGGTCTTCATAAAAAATGAATTCATCACAGTTGCCAATCAAAAGCGACGACGCCGAGCCGCGTACGCCAATGCCGATCACGCTCTTGCCGTTTTCCTTCAGCTTGGAGATCAGTGGCGAAAAATCCGAATCGCCGCTGATGATGACGAACGCATCGATATGCGTCTTGGTGTAGCAGAGGTCAAGCGCATCCACCACCATGCGGATATCTGCCGAGTTCTTGCCTGATTGCCGCACATGCGGAATCTCGATCAGTTCGAACGCTGCCTCATGCATGTCCCGCTTGTATTCCTTGTAGCGGTCCCAGTCGCAATACGCCTTTTTCACCACAATGCTGCCCTTGAGCAGCAGCCGCTCCAGTACCGGGCGAATTCTGAAATCCGGGGCATTGGATTCCTTCACGCCTATGGCCACGTTTTCAAAATCACAAAACACTGCAATGTTGCGGATATCCGGTGTGGCCATCGTGGTTCCCTCGTCGGTGGTTGGTCTGTACAGGCTTATTGGGCCAGCCCTTTGGTGAGCAGGTCTGCCACCGTTTCATTGATGCTCGTGCCGCTTGTTTCAGCCAGGGTTTGAATCTGCTTCACCAGCGCACCATCGAGCTTCACGGCAAACGGGAGCAAACCCTGCGCCTGATCAAGCTTGCGCTGATCACGGCGCGACACCCCGGTATTGGCTGCGCTGCCAAAGCGATCCGGCGTGCCGGCCTGCTTCATCTGACCCGCAATTTTCAGGCCTTCGTTTCGGTCGAGATCGGATTTTTTCATGGGAGGTTTCCTGACTTGCTGGATGAATATTGTTCAATGGCTGACGCCACTGAGGATGCGCCTGCGATTCTGGCGCATAACAGGTGACAGCATAAGCGATGCCGCTCCATTCCGGGAAAATCGCCATCCGGCCTCAGGCATCGTGCTGCTCTGCACTACTGTTTCCGGGTGGCTCCGTTGACCTCATTCTGCCCCAACCGGTACGCATCAATGACCCCGAACAGCCAGCAACC
>JANJUT010000006.1 GCA_024710445.1 Thiobacillus sp. | reverse complement strand
GATGTCTACTTCCTCCTGGACTACTTCGGGATTACCAAATTCTCCAGCCCTTTCGTTTACCTCTCTAAATTACTTACGGATCAGTTCGGCAGGGTTGCCAGCGCGGTAACCACCCATCATGTCGCGGGTGAACGAGCCAATCGCGTCGATGTCAGCCATCTTGGGCATGGGCTTGCCGCCGTAGCAGTCAATGGAGCCCTCGGGCGTGGTGCGGATCGGGAACTTGAAGCGCTTCAGCACGCCGTTGCGGAACTTGATCGTCCACATGATGGAGTCGGAACCACGCAGCGGTTGAACCATGCCGCCCAGCGGCACGACGTCAGCGTAGTGACGGCATTCGATAGCCTGCTGCGGGCAAATCTTCACGCAGGAATAACACTCCCAGCACTGCTCGGGTTCCTGGTTGAATGCGCGCATGGCATGGCCGGTCTCCGAACCGTCTTTGTCCAGCTTCATCAGATCGTGCGGGCAGATGTACATGCAAGCGGTCTTATCCTGACCTTTGCAGCCGTCGCACTTATCGGTACGAACATAGGTTGGCATTAAAATCTCCTTCTTGGTTAGCTAACAATCCGCGACCGTCGCGGTCCGCTTAGAACTGAACCCGTCCTTGGCCGGGGCGACTCGCGAATCCGCTTCCGGTAGGCTCGTGTCCTAAAACCATTTCCCTGTCAGACAACTCTCGTTATCAAAGGGATATCCTGGACGGCATCGCTGCCGTCCAGGAAAAATCATGCTGCCGAGTGGCCTTTCAACTCGATCTTGACGTTCTGCTCAGCTGAGAGACCAGCATAGTACTTCTGCAGCACCTTGGCGACTTCAGGGCGGCTGAACTCGACCGGCAGGTCCTGGCCTTCGGACAGCATTGCGCGAACCTTGGTGCCAGACAACAGGATGCGGTCGTCCTTGGTATGCGGGCAGGTGCGCTGCGAAGCCATGCCACCGCACTTGTTGCACCAGAAGGTCCAGTCGATGTTCATGTTGGTGGTTTCGAGCGAGCCAGCGGGGATCTCATCAAAAATCTTCTGGGCATCGAAGGGGCCATAGTAGTCGCCCACGCCTGCATGGTCACGGCCGACGATCAGGTGCGAACAGCCATAGTTCTGACGGAACAGGGCATGCAGCAGCGCTTCGCGCGGGCCGGCATAGCGCATGTCGAGCGGATAGCCCGCCTGGATCACGGTGTTGGGTGCGAAGTAGTTTTCGACCAGGGTGCTGATGGCCTCGGAACGGACTTCTGCAGGAATGTCGCCTGGCTTCAGTGCGCCCAGCAGGGAATGAACCAGTACGCCATCCATGGTTTCGATGGCGATCTTGGCCAGGTATTCGTGCGAGCGGTGCATCGGGTTGCGGGTCTGGAAGGCAGCCACTCTGGACCAGCCTTTGTGCTCGAACGCGGCACGGGTCTCGGCCGGGGTCATGAACTGATCGCCGTATTCTTCCTTGAAGCCGCCGGTGGACAGCACCTTGACCGGGCCGGCCAGGTTGTGTGCGCCTTGTTCCATGACCATCTTGACGCCGGGGTGCTCCATGTCGGTGGTCTTGTAGACCTGCATGCACTCGTGTGCCTTGTCGATGCTGTATTTCTCGGTCACCTTCATGGTGCCCAGGATGGCATCGGTTTCGCAGTCCACGAGAGCGATGTCGTCGCCAGCCTTGATGCCATCGTCATTGGTCGATAGCGTGACGGGGATGGGCCAGAACAGGCCGTTGGCCATTTTGTAGCCATCGCACACGCCTTCCCAGTCGGCGTGGGTCATGAAGCCCTGGAGCGGGGTAAAACCACCGATGCCCATCATGATGAGGTCGCCGGTTTCGCGCGAAGACATTTTGACTTTGGGCAGCGAGGCCGCGCGGGCTTTTTCTGCGGTGAGTGCATCGCCTGCCAGCAGCAGGGGTTTGAGTTCGCCGCCACCGTGTGGGCGTACCAGTTTGGACATGCCGTCTCCTTGGACTTAATGGGGGTATTAGAGTTCGAGCAGCATAGCACCTGGGCTGGTGCCTGAATAATGCTTTATTTTTATTTGAGGATAAGCCGGTTTGATATTGATTAAGCAATAAAAGAGCCCGGAAATAACGGACTCTTTTATTTAAATCAATGTGTTATGCGTCGAAAAAGGCGGGCATATCGGACTGTTCGGTCTTAATAACATCGACCCAGGCAGGCTTGGTGTCGCCACCTGCGGCCGCCAGCTTCTTGGTTTCTTCGTAAAGCATTTTCCAGCGGTTGTAGAGACAGTCGCTGACCTTGCGCATGCCCGAATCAAAATAGGAATTATGGAGATCGCCCACGGTGCGGGTGAAGGCCTCCATCTGCTCCAGCAGATTGTGGGGGTAGCCGTGGCGGTTGGGGTCGGCATATTTGACCATTTCGCGCTTGACCGCACGCACGAAAACTTTCTGGCCTTCGGAAAGGTCGCTTTCAGTGCGCGGGGCACCGCCAAAATTCATGACTTCATGAATAAATCCATTTAGACGTTCACCAAAATCGAAGTTGGCATAGTCGACGGGTTGCATAAATCCTCCATTTTTCGAATTGATGTACTCGGGTGCGGCCTTAAAGGCTGGATGTGACTCCGGCGTTTATCCTACCTTGCGAGACAAGCCTGTCCAGCCTGTTTTCGAGACCGGAACATAATTATCGTTTAAGCCCTTGAATCCAGCGGGAATAAATTTTGTCAGCCAGTTGGTGTAACCGGGCAGTGCGTGCAGGCATGTCCGCCTGGATGGATTCGGGAGACTGCACGCCCGGACTGTTGCTGGCAGCGATTTCCGGCGCACCGTGCTCGCACCAGCTGGCAATCAGTTCGGGTGTCATTTCGACGTGGCACTGCATGGCGATGTGGCGGTCATTCAGGACGTAGGCCTGGTTGGCGCAGTATGTACTTTCCAGAATGCGGATGGCGCCAGGTGGCAGGGTGAAGGTTTCGCCATGCCAGTGAAAGGCCGGCATGGGAGCAGGGCTTTCGCCCAGCCAGGGGCGTGCCGTGTCGGCGTCGGTGATGCTGACATCGCCCCAGCCGATTTCCTTGATGGGATTGGGGCCCACCGTTGCGCCCAGCGCTTTGGACATCAGTTGCCCGCCCAGACAGTGGCCAATGACCGGAACATCTGCCGCAACAGATTGACGAATCAAGGCCAATTCGGAAGAAATCCAGGGCAGATCGTCATTGACGCTCATCGGTCCGCCCATCAAGCACAGGCCGGCAACGCCGTTAAGGTTGTCGGGGATCGCATCACCGGCGTCAATGCGCACCAGTTGCCAGGGTATGCCGTGGCGATCCAGAAACGTGGTGAAATACCCGGGCCCCTCGATGGGGGAATGCCGAAAAATCAGAACAGGATGCACGATGTCTCTCAAGCAAAAATCAACGGTGGTCATGATAGCGGCTGGCTGGCTGGCATGCACCTCCGCATTGGCCACGAGCGTGTCGGTCATGGGCCTGTTCAAGGACAAGGCCATCGTCAGTATCGATGGCGGCAAGCCGCGTACGCTCAGCGTCGGGCAGGTGGTGCAGGGGGTCAAACTGGTTTCGGCCGATTCCGGCAGCGCCAGTTTCGAGGTCGATGGCAAACCGCGCACCCTGTCCATGGGGCAATCATTTGCGGGCGGCCCCGCAACGGGCGAACGCCAGAGTATTTCGCTCACGGCCGATGCACGCGGCCATTTTGCCGCCGCGGGATCGCTTAATGGCTATCCGGTCAGCTTTCTGGTCGATACCGGCGCAACGTCGATTGCCATCAACGCGGCTGAGGCCAAACGCATCGGACTGGATTATCGATCGGGCCAGGCTGTTGGCGTGAGCACCGCAGGCGGGGTGGTGCCCGCCTGGCGCGTCAAGTTCAATACCGTCAAGGTCGGCAGCATCACGCTGAACCAGGTGGACGGGATGGTTGTCGAGACAGGCCTGAACGTGCCGCTGCTGGGAATGAGCTTTCTGAACCGTATGGAAATGCGGCGCGACGGGCAGACGATGACGCTGACACAGCGCTATTGAAACGGTTTGAACGAAACAAGGCCTGCATATGCAGGCCTTGTTTTGGGGATGTCGTTCTTATTTCTTGGTCTTGTCGCGCTCGATCAGGGCATAGGCGCTGTGATTGTGGATCGACTCGAAATTCTCGGCTTCCACGATATAGGCATCAATCAACGGTTCGGCATTCATCGCGGCAGCCACATCGCGCACGATGTCTTCGACAAATTTAGGGTTGTCGTAGGCGCGCTCGGTAACCCATTTTTCGTCGGGGCGTTTCAACAGGCCGAACAACTCACATGAGGCCAGGTCTTCCACTTTGCGTACAAGGTCTTCAATCCACAGGAAACCATTGGTTTTGGCAGTGACCGTGACATGCGAGCGCTGGTTGTGTGCGCCATAGTCGGAAATCTTTTTTGAACAGGGGCACAGGCTGGTCACCGGTACCAGCACCTTGGTGGTGTGGGTGAAATGGCCCTTTTCAATGGCGCCAATAAACGTGACTTCATAATCCAGCAGGCTTTGCACGCCGGAGACCGGTGCGGACTTGTTGATGAAATAGGGGAAGGTCATTTCGACATAGCCCGATTCGGCTTCCAGCAGTTTGACCATCTGGCGCAGCATGCCTTCGAAGTTCTCGACCGAAATCTCGCGCTCGCGCGTGTTGAGAATTTCGATGAAACGCGACATGTGCGTGCCTTTGAAATTGTGCGGCAGGTACACGTACATGTTGAAGTTGGCGATGGTGTGCTGGACGCCGTCGCTCTTGTCGGCCACGCGTATGGGGTGGCGGATGCTCTTGATGCCGACCTTGTTGATGGCGATTTCCCGTGTATCAGCCGAGCTTTGTACGTCCGGCATACATTCCGTATCGCAAATCTGGTTCATGGCAGGCTCCTTGTGGTGATGTCAGCTTAACTCAATACAATTTAGACTAAGTATAAACTGCAATAATAGTTGAGTAAACTACTCGGGAATACATTCTTTCAAGGGCGTTAGCCCTTAGAAAGTCGGCGTCCCCTTGTGGGGTAACAGGGTTATCCGCTGGCGGACACAGTGTTCGATGCCTGCGGCGTCCAGGCCGCAGCCAGCCAGCATCTTCACGGGGTCTCCATGGTCGATGAAGGTGTCGGGCAACCCCAGGTTAAGAATAGGCGTATAAATCCCCAGTGCAGCCAGTGCTTCGGCCACGCCCGCGCCGGCGCCGCCCGCCACGGCGTTTTCTTCCACTGTCACCAGCAGGCGGTGGGTGCGCGCCAGTTCCTGTAACAGATCCAGATCCAGCGGTTTGACGAAGCGCATGTCGGCGACGCTGGCATCGAGCGTCTCGGCTGCGACCAGTGCTGGGGCGACCAGACTGCCAAAGGCAATGAGTGCCACGTCGTGGCCGCTGCGCCGCACCACGCCCTTGCCAATTTCGACTGGGGTCAGGACCGGTTCGATGGTGGCGCCTGTTCCGCTGCCGCGCGGGTAGCGCACGGCAGACGGGCCATCATGCAGAAATGCCGTGGTCAGCAGACGGCGGCACTCATTTTCGTCCGACGGCGCGGCGATCAGCATGTTGGGAATGCAGCGCAGAAAGGACAGGTCGAAGCTGCCGGCGTGGGTGGGGCCGTCGGCGCCCACCAGTCCGGCGCGATCAATCGCCAGCATGACCGGCAGGTTTTGCAGCGCGACATCGTGAATCAGCTGGTCGTAGGCGCGCTGCAGGAAGGTCGAGTAAATCGCCACCACCGGTTTGATGCCTTCGCAGGCGAGTCCGGCGGCAAAGGTCAGCGCATGCTGTTCGGCAATGCCGACATCGAAATAGCGCTTGGGGAATTCCTGTGAAAAACGCACCAGCCCCGAACCTTCGCGCATCGCCGGGGTGATGCCGACCAGGCGCGAATCGGCGGTTGCCATGTCGCACAGCCAGTCACCGAATACCTGGGTGTAGCTGGGCTTGCCGCCGGCTTTTTCACTGACGCCGGTTGCCGGGTCGAAGCGCGATACGCCGTGATACAGGCAGGGATTGGTTTCGGCGGGGGCGTAGCCCTTGCCCTTTTTGGTGACGATATGCAGGAACTGCGGGCCGTCGAGCTGCTTGATGTTGTTGAGCGTATCCAGCAATACGTCGAGGTCGTGGCCGTCGATCGGGCCGATGTAGTTGAAGCCGAATTCCTCGAACAGCGTGCCGGGCGTCACCATGCCCTTCATGTGTTCTTCGGCGCGCTTGGCCAGCTCGCGGATCGGCGGGGCGACAGACAGCACTTTTTCGCCAGCGCGGCGGGCTGCAGCATAAAAGCGTCCCGACATTAGCCGCGCCAGGTAGTTGTTCAAGGCGCCGACATTGGGCGAGATCGACATGTCGTTGTCGTTCAGTACCACCAGCAGGGGCAGATCGGTATTGCCGGCATTGTTCAGGGCCTCGAAAGCCATGCCGGCTGTCATGGCGCCATCGCCGATGACTGCCACGGCGCGTTGCTTTGACCCGGTCTGCAGAAAGGCCTCGGCCATGCCGAGCGCAGCCGAGATCGAGGTGCTGGAGTGGCCTGTGCCAAAAGCATCGAACACGTTTTCGGCGCGGCGCGGAAAACCGGCAATTCCATCCGCCTGACGCAGGTGGGCCATGGCTTCGCGGCGGCCGGTGAGAATTTTGTGGACGTAGGTCTGGTGGCCGACGTCCCAGACAATGCGGTCGTTCGGCGTATCGAATATGTAATGCAGTGCCAGCGTCAACTCCACCGTGCCGAGGTTGGATGCCAGGTGGCCGCCAGTCCCTGCGACCGAATTCACCAGGAAGGTGCGCAGTTCGGTCGCCAGTTTTGGCAGTTCGGCTGGCGAGAGCGCGCGCAGGTCATCCGGCGATTGGATGGTGTCGAGTAGCGGTGTGGTCATCTCAGAATGTTCGCTCGACCACGAAATCAGCCAGCTGGTGCAAACGCTCCGCCGGTGTGGCCAGTCCGGCCAGGGCCTGGTGTGCGTCGGCACGAAGTTCCTGCGCCAGCTCCCGTGCGCGTGCCACGCCTAGCAGGCTGACATAGGTGGGCTTGTTGTCGGCGGCATCCTTGCCGGCGGTCTTGCCCAGTGTGGCGGTGGGCGCTTCAGCGTCGAGGACATCGTCCACCACCTGGAAGGCGAGGCCGACACATTTGGCGTAGTGGTCGAGCGCAGCTTCGGTGGCACCATCCATCGTGCCGCACTGTGCGCCCAGCAATACCGAAGCGCGGATCAAGGCACCGGTTTTGTGGATGTGCATGAACTCGAGTTCGGTCAGGTCGAGCGGTTTGCCAATGCTGGCCAGGTCGATGGCCTGGCCGCCAGCCATGCCGCGCGAGCCGGAAGCCTGTGCAAGCAGTTGCACCATGTTCAGTTGAGTTGCCGCATCATTTGCCAGCGGCTGCGAAGCAAGGATGTCGAATGCCAGGCTTTGCAACGCATCGCCCACCAGCAAGGCGGTGGCTTCATCGAACTCGACGTGTACCGTAGGCTTGCCGCGCCGCAGGGCATCGTTGTCCATCGCCGGCATGTCGTCGTGCACCAGCGAATAGGCGTGGATCAGTTCGACCGCAGCGGCTGCGTGCTGTACCCGATCAGCGTCAGCGCCCGTTACCTCGCCTGCAGCAAATGCCAGCAGGGGGCGCACCCGTTTGCCGCCGCCCAGCACTGCGTAGCGCATCGCTTCATGCAGGCGTTGCGGGGTGATGTTGGCGGGCGGAAGCCACCCGGCCAGTACGTTTTCCATGCGCGCCTGACATGCCTGGGTCCAGGCTGCAAAATCAGTCATCAGTGTCTTCGGCCTTGAGGGGGGGCGCCGCCTTGAAATCAACCAGGGCGCCGTTTTCCAGAATTTTCACCTGCTGTTCGGCATCGACCAGTTGCTGGCGGCAAAATTGCAGTAATTCGGCACCACGCTTGTAGGCGGACAATGAAGCTTCCAGCGGCAATTGGCCTGATTCCATTTCACTCACAATGGAGTCGAGTTCTGCCAATGCAGATTCGTAGTCTTTGGGTGGCGCGGCGGCGCGGGATTTGGCCATGGAATGGAAGCCGGCAGAAGCAAAGCCCGGTATTTTAACAAATTCAGCGTTGCGGCGCCTCCCGGGCTGATGTCCGTGTTAAATTTTGTCAGCACGTTTGCGGCGTAATCTCCAGCCTGAATTGCAGGTTGCGTGCTGACAGCAGGATCATGCCCAATCGCTTGCCGCTAAGGAGGGCATGATGTGGTTGCTGTTCACCGTGCCGGGCATCTCCCCCAACGGGAAATCAATGGACTTCCCAATGAGTGGATTTACCTGTGTAACAAGCGGCGCATGCCATCTATTTTTCGTCCAGCCGTGTTGGTTTTATTGCGCATGAACCGTTCATCATGAAATCCAGCTGGATGCTCGTCGCCGCTGCGCTGTTTGCACTGATGGGGGTGCAGGTCAAGCATGCTTCGGTTCATTTTTCACCGGCCGAACTGGTGTTTTACCGGTCGATTTTCGGGCTGTTCTCAATCTGGGCAATGATCGCCATCTCGCGCCGCCAATGGCTGGCGCCGCTTGCCACGCATCATCTGCGTGCGCATTTCTGGCGCGGGCTGTCGGGTTTTACTGCGTTGGTGCTGTTCTTCTACGCGATTGCGCGCTTGCCGCTGGCAACTGCTGTCACGCTTAATTACACGGCGCCCCTGTTTCTGGCGGCATTGTCGGCCTGGTGGCTGCACGAACGCCACGGGCGTGGACTGGTGGGAGCCGTGCTGCTGGGATTCATCGGGATCGTGCTGTTGCTGCGTCCCCAGGTGCAGAATCAGGCCTGGCTGCCTGCGCTGGCCGGGCTGGTGTCGGGCATGCTGGCGGCAGTGGCGTATATCAATGTCAAGCAGCTCGGGAAATTGGGCGAACCGGAATGGCGGGTGGTGTTTTATTTCACGCTGCTGGCGACCCTGGGGGGAGGCGCGTGGATGGCGCTGGCCGGTTTTCATCGTCCGCAAGCCGAAGACTGGCCCTGGCTGGTCGGCATCGGCTTAACCGCCACGCTCGCGCAACTGGCGTTGACGCGCGCCTATCATCGCGGGCGGACGCTCACCGTCGGTGCGCTGGCGTATACCACGGTAGGATTTTCGGCAGTCTATGGCGTGTTGCTGTTCGGGGAGCAATTGCCCATGCAGTCGTGGACAGGCATGGCCGTGGTGGCGTCGGCAGGCATGCTGGCGGTGCGCGCTTCCGCCCCTTCGCGCCCGGATTCGCTATAGTCAAAGAACTTAACTCACAGGAGATATTCATGATCAACCTCGACGTCAGGGACAACCAGATTGCGGTCAACGTGATGGGCCAGTTCACGCTGGAGGATTACCGCGAGTTTGAGCAGGCGGTGTGTCATGGCATCCAGTTTCAGGGCGTGGTCAATGTGTTGTTCGATTTGCGGGATATGCTGTCGTACAGCGTGGATGTCGCCTGGGAAGAGATCAGGTTTTCACGTGAGCACAAGAACGATTTTGGCCGCATCGCGATTCTGTCCGATGACGAATGGGTGTCGTGGAGCATGTGGATCAACCGTCTGTTCATGTCGGCGGACATCCGGCAGTTTGATGACCTGGATATGGCGCAGGCATGGGTGGCTGGAGCCGAATTGCCCGCTGCCGCAGGCTGAATTCACGAATCGTTTTTGATGGGGCGTCAGGCGGGTTTGCGTGGCGGGCGAAAAACGTCCTGATTGGCGTAATAGTCCGCATGCGCGTTGTCAGGATCCCATCCAGGAATACCCTGTATCGGTAACGGTACCAGTTGGCGCGGGGTGTGAAGTGCTGCAAGCGCTGCGACCACCAGGCCTTCCGCCGTGTCGGGGTCGAGGGTGTCCGATTGCAGCAGCAGGCATTTTCCGGTGATCGAGGGATAGGGCGCGAGTGTTTTTTCCAGCAGCGCGTGGCCTACCACCACAAATTGCATCGTTGTTTCGACGGCCTGTCGATTTTCCCAGAACAGGGTGTGCCAGGCCCGTAGCGCCAGACACTCCGGCAACGCCGGATCGTGGCTGATGATCCATACCCCGGATTCATCCAGCATGGTCAGCGCATCACGACGGCGACCCCGCACGGTATCGGTTTCGAGTGCGATGGCCTCGCCGTGCGCGGCATTGAGCGCGCGCTTGAAGCTGGGGAAACGCAGCCACACCAATGCATTCAGCACGTCATGCCAGGACTCCGGTCGAGTCGGAACCTGGCCGGTTTGCAGGATATGGGTTTCGTAGTCGCGTGCGGACAGGCGACCATCAGGCGCGAAAAAGCGCAGCGGCAGGTTGCGGGATTGCGTCGTGCCGAGTGCGGTGGCCAGGGCGTTGAGCGCATCCAGCGAGGGCAGGGCACGGGCCAGCTCCAATTGCTCGATCAACGCCTGATACGGCGCAAAGGCCGGGTGTTTGAAATTCAATGCAGCGATTCGGATAAGGCCTGGCGATATTGCCGGGTCAGCGGGTGCGTGTTGCCCAGTAAATCGAACAATGCCAACAGGCTGAGTCGTCCGATGTCGTGCCGGAAGCTGCGGTCGGTGCGGGCGATCAGCAGCAGGGTGTCCATTGCCGCTGGAAAATCATCTGCGGCCAGCAAGCGGGCTGCACGTTGAAAGTGCGCATCCAGATCCTCGCCATGCTGTTCGAGATGCGCATCCAGTTCGGTCAGTGGGGGGGCCTTCCGGGCGGTTTCAGCCAGGTTCAAATGCGCATACAGGTGGGCGATATCGGATTCCTTGCGAGCTTCCGGCGGCAGGCTGTCGAGCAGTTTCAAAGCCTGCTCGCCATCGCCTTCAGCCCACAGCAGCTTGGCCAGGTCACGGGGAATGGCCAGATTCTCGGGGTCGGCCATCGCCGCATTGGCGAGCAGCATGCGGGCCTGCTGGCTGTTGCCTGACAGTCCTGCGGCCACGCCCAGTGCGTGGGCGCGATTGGCATCGCCCGCGATGAAACGGTCGAGCACCTGACGGAAACTGCTGTCGGGGTCGGCCCCATGTATGGTGTGGGCGACTTCGCCGCGCCAGAAAAACTTGACCGTGGGCACCGAGTTCACGCTGAAGCGCCGGGCCAGTTCGGGCAATTCGTCGGCATTCAGCATCACCAGCAGAAACTTGCCGCCGTATTCGGCTGCAAGCTTGACCAATCGCGGCATCAGGATGAAGCAGGGGCCAGCCTTGGGGGTCCAGAAATGCACCAGGACCGGGCCTTTGTGGGAATTTTCCAGCACCAGGCGGTTGAAGTTGTCAGCACTGGCATCGAAGACGTGGGGTGAGAGTGTCATGTCAGGTGAAAAGTCCGGTTTGGGCGAACGCATCGGTGGCAGCAACGAGTTCACGCGCGATGCCGGGCTCGAATGCCGAATGCCCGGCATCCGGCACGATCACATAACGCGCCTCGGGCCAGGCGCGCGTCAGTTCGTCGGCCGAGACGATCGGGCACACGGCATCGTAGCGGCCCTGCACGATGACGGCGGGAATATTGCGGATGCGGTCGACGTTATCGAGCAGGCTGTTGTCGGGCAGGAAAATATTGTTCATGAAATAGTGTGCTTCGATGCGCGACAGCGACAACGCGGTTTTGTCGCTGCCGAATGCCGAGACCAGATCGGGGTTTGGCAGCAGGGTCGAGCAGGATGCCTCGAACGTGGCCCAATGCGTGGCGGCGGGCTGGTGCACTGCCGGATCGGGATCGACCAGGCGACGGTGATAGGCGGTAAGCAGGTCATGGCGTTCTGTCGGCGGGATGAACTCTGCCAGCTGTCGCTGTGCTTCCGGAAACAGGGCGCGAATGCCGTCGAGAAACCAGTCGATTTCGCTTTTCCGGCAGAGGAAGATGCCACGCAGCACCAGTCCGCGGCACCGCCCGGGATGGGTCTGGGCGTAGGCAAGCGCCAGGGTCGATCCCCAGGAACCGCCGAATACCAGCCAGGTGTCGATGCCAAGTTCCGTCCGCAGCGCTTCCATGTCTGCGATCAGATGCGGGGTGGTGTTGTCGGTGAGTTCGCCGTGTGGCGTTGAGCGACCGCTGCCGCGCTGATCAAACAGAATGATGCGATAACGCGCAGGATCGAAAAACTGCCGCTGGCCGGGCGAGGTGCCCGAGCCTGGACCGCCATGAACGAACAGCACCGGAATGCCCTCGGGATTGCCGGAGGTTTCCCAGTAGAGCCGATGGACA
The DNA here is from genome assembly GCA_024710445.1 of Thiobacillus sp. Lineage (GTDB taxonomy): Bacteria > Pseudomonadota > Gammaproteobacteria > Burkholderiales > Thiobacillaceae > Thiobacillus. The sequence goes on along the minus strand of JANJUT010000006.1, from coordinate 3,113 downwards.
CCGGTTGTTTCCAGCATGCCGCTGGCGTAGGGCGTAATGGGTGGGTAGAGGGCGCTGTTGGACATGAGCGTGCAAATTGGCGACTGACTTTTCCTAGTATCGCTCAGCTTGGCCGGGTTGGGCAGTGTGACCAAAGTGAAACATGAGGCGTTGATCGGTATCGACAGGCACTGACAGGGGCCTTATGCTTGGGGCACGCCCCAGATGCGCCTGAGAGTGCCTCCCGGTAATTCAGGGTTGGGATTGCGTACGTAACAGCCAGTCTGCTGTTGCCAGCCATAATCGATACGAGGAGCTGTTTCATGAGTCATGTAGTCAAAGTTGCGCTGTTGGGTTTGGGAGACGTGGGCGAAAAATTTGCCGAGCATTTTCTGGAAAAAATTCAGGAAGAACATGTCAACGTGGAAATTGTTGCAGTCGCGCACCGCAATCTGGAGTCGCCTGTCGCGTTGGGGTTCAGTCAAAGCAAAGTGCCGGTGTTCCAGAACGCGCTGGATGTGGTGAGCATGGGCGCCAAAGTCGACATTATCTTTGACCTGACCGGTGATCCGGAGCTGCGCAGAAAGCTGCGGACAGGACTACAGGAAACCCATAACCAGCACACCGTGATCGCACCGGAAGTGGTTGCACATCTGCTGTGGAATTTCTTTGGCGAGGGCGAGCTGCCTCACAGCAGTCAGACAGGCTACTGATGCAGGCCGAGTGGGCAATGGGGATGGCATGGGCGATGCGGGCCAGCTGCCCGGCTCCGTGTTTCCACGCATGGCCGACCCTTCTGTCAGACAGTCATGACAACGCCCTTTAAATCGGCTCACGCCCGGAATTCTGACTGGACGCTTGCGGCACAGTCGTGCATGACGCAGTTGGGCGCGATTCCTGTTGCCGCAACCCTGGGATTTCTTTACGTGTCGGACGCCTTTGTGGGCGAACTCGATGCGATTCTGGCTTTTTTCAAAAGCGCGACCAGTGTTCCGCACTGGACGGGTAGCGTGGGCGTGGGCGTGTGCGCAACCGGGACCGAATATCTGGAAGAGCCGGCCTTGGCCGTGATGCTGGGTGAATTTCCATTGGCCGATTTCAGCATGCTGCCGTTGGCGCGCATCCCCCGGGATATTGGCGATCAGGCCACGGACGCTTATTTTGCCGTGGTGCATGGCGATCCCATGAACAGCCGTATTCAGGAGTTGATTGAAGGCCTGAGCGAGCACGTTGCGAGTGGCTTTGTCGTGGGTGGCCTGTCAAGTTCACGTGGCGAAAATGCACAGATCAGCGATGGCGTGGTCAGGGGCGGTCTGTCCGGCGTGTTGTTCAGCGACCGGGTGAAACTGGCGACCCGGCTGACACAGGGCATCTCCCCGCTGGGCCCGCGTCACCGCATTACCACGGCCAACAAGAACATCATCGGGAGCCTGGACAACCGTCCGGCACTCGACGTGATGAAGGAAGAAATTGGCGAAACGCTGGCAGGCGATCTGCAGCGTGCGGCAGGCTACATCTACGTGGGCCTGCCGGTGCGTGGCTCGGATACCGGCGATTACCTGGTGCGCAATATTCTGGGGGTGGACCCGCAGAATCATCTGGTCGCCATTGGCGAGCATGTCGAGGCAGGGAATGACCTGCTGTTTTGCCGCCGGGACCAGCAAACGGCAGAAGATGACCTGTTGCGGATGCTTGCGGCCATCCAGACGCAATTGAACGCACCTATCCGGGGCGGCGTGTATTATTCTTGCCTGGGGCGTGGCCAGCATATGTTTGGCGCGCCGAACCGGGAGATGGGCCTGATACGCGACACCCTGGGTGATTTTCCGCTGGTGGGTTTTTTTGCCAACGGTGAAATTTCTTATAACCGCTTATATGGCTACACCGGGGTACTTACCCTGTTTGGCTGAACAGACTAACGATACGGAGATAGACATGAGCCTGCATGCCATGAAAGAGGACGAAGTCCGCCTGTTGCGCGATGAAATCGAAATGCTGATGAACGAGCGCCGCCAACTATTGCAAGTAACCGGCGCGGCCGCGGTTTTTGTGGCGAACCTCGATACGGATAATCTGCCGGACGAAGCGGATACCATCGATGCGGCCGAGATGCTGGCCGAACAACTCAATGGCCTGACCGAGGAAACGCTCAAGGACGCACTCGAGTCAGTGCGCGCAGAACTGGATCCCGTGGCTTAACCTGGTTCATATCTTGACCCGATTGGCGCTGCCTGCTCCTGCTGAAGCGAGGCGCTTTGCGCTGATCGTCGGCCTGACCGCACTGGGCTACGCATTCGCCGGTTGGGTCAGCCTCAAGCTCGCTTCCTATATCGCTGACGTCGTTGCGGTTGTCTGGCTGGCAGCAGGCATCGGGGCCATGGCGAGCCTGCGCTTTGGCGCTGCCGGGGTGGTGGGCGTGCTGCTGGGCTCGCTTGCGGTCAACAGCCTGTTTCTGCCGCCCGATGGCGCATTGGGTTTGGCGCTGGGTGCAGCCGCCGGGGCGGCAGTCATTGGCTACTTGCCGCGCTATCTGCTGCAACCCTTCAGTCCTTCTCTCGATTTTGTTTCCAGTGTCACCAAATTCGCGCTGGTCGCTGCCCCATTGGGGTGTGCGGTCAGTGCCGGAGTGGGCGTGTTCAGCCTGCATGCCTTTGGCGACATGCCGGATAGTCTTGTATTCAGAAGCCTTTGGGTATGGTGGCTGGGTGACTTGCTGGGTGTCTATCTCATCGCCCCGCTCCTGCTGACGGCATCCCGCTGGGACTTGCTGCCCACCAACAAGGGCGCGCGCCTGGAAGGGCTGGTGTTACTGCTCAGCATGATGCTGCTGACGCGGTTGATGATGCAGTACGTCGACCTCCTGCGGCCTGCCGAAGTCGTGCTGTTTGTCTTGCTGCCAGGTGTGTTGTGGGCCGCGCTGCGGTTTTCGGTCACCGGTGCGAGCCTGGCCATTTTTCTGTCGGCACTGATAGTGCTGGGCGTGGGCGTGATTTCCTTTGGTGGTCTTACTGTCGCCACGACGCCGCGTGATATTTTTGGCCTGCAGATCAGCATGGTGACCATGGCGCTTGGCGGACTGTTCGTTTCGTCGGCATTGACCGAGCGCCGCTATTCCGAAATGCGGCTCGACATGC
>JANJUT010000276.1 GCA_024710445.1 Thiobacillus sp. | reverse complement strand
ACCCGGTGGCAACGGGATAATCGCGTCATGCAGACCAGCCAGCTTGTGCTTGTCGGCGCCGTATGCTGGGATCTTCCGGCATGGCATGGCCGCTTCTATCCAGAAGATTTGCCAGAGGACTGGCTGTTGTCTTATTACAACACTCAGTTCCAGGCTGTGTATTTACCTGTTTCAATCTGGGGCGTGGCGTCCAGTGAAACCTGGGCGCAGTGGCTGGCAGACACTCAGCCGGAGTTCTGTTTTGTACTGGAACCCGGACTTCATGCTTTTCCCCAACCCGCATCCGGACGTGCGTTGTTCGCTACGCCGGAGTGGGAGCGAGAGCATGTCTGGTGGCTGGACGAGGCGCCCGACATGCGTGCCTTGGCGCAACGCATCGCCCGACAGGCCGAAACAGGCCAGCCTTTGTTCGTATTCAGTCGCAGTGGCAACCTCGCTTTATTGGAGCAGGTGCTGACCCTTAAACAGGTGTTAGGTTACTAAGAACGTTTTTAAACCGTCATGACATACCGTCTGCATGCTTGCCTTCTGTAATAATGCCAGCCCTCGAACCACAACTTAGGCCTGCCGCCGTGCACAACGACACGCTGGTCGAAATCGCAGATGTTGCATTCAAGTATGGTGACCGCCCCGTACTAAAAGGCATCAACCTGACTGCCAGGCGCGGGCAGGTGATCGCCATCATGGGCAGCAGCGGCTGCGGCAAGACCACACTCTTGCGTTTGATTGGCGGACAGATCAAGCCCAGCCAGGGGACGGTGCGTGTGGCGGGGGAATCGGTGGGCGATCTGGATCAAGCCGGTTTGTACCGTTTGCGCCGCAAGATGGGCATGCTGTTCCAGTTTGGTGCGCTGTTCACCGACATATCGGTGTTCGATAATGTGGCATACCAGTTGCGGGAGCATACCGATCTGCCGGAAAACGCCATCCGCGACCTGGTGCTGCTGAAACTGCATGCGGTGGGCCTGCGCGGGGCGGCGCAGATGATGCCATCCGAGTTGTCGGGCGGAATGGCGCGTCGTGTCGCACTGGCACGTGCGATCGCACTGGATCCGCAACTGGTGATGTACGACGAACCCTTTGCCGGACTCGATCCCATATCGCTGGGAATAACCGGCAATCTGATCCGGCGCCTGACCGATACGCTGGGGCTGACGTCGCTGGTGGTGACGCACGATGTGCAGGAATCCCTGAAAATTGTCGACTACGTGTACTTCGTTTCGGAAGGCGTGATCGTGGCGCAAGGAACGGCGGACGAGATCCGCAACTCCGGTCTGCCCTATGTGCACCAGTTTGTGCATGGTGAGGCGGATGGTCCGGTGCCTTTTCATTATCCGGCAGCAGCCTATGCTGACGATCTGCGGCTGGGAGGCCAGCGTGCTTAAGCAAGCCATTGAAAACCTGGGAAACCGCACCATAGAAGGGGTCTGGCGCATTGGCTATGCGACCCGCTTCGTTCTGGCCATTCTGCTGCATTCCGGAACGGCGTTCCGCCGCTTCGGCCTCACCATTCGCGAGATCTATTTCAGCGGCGTGCTGTCGCTCATCATCATTCTGGTGTCGGGCCTGTTTGTGGGTATGGTGCTGGGCCTGCAGGGCTACGAAACCTTGCAGACCTATGGCTCGGAATCTGCGCTCGGTGTTCTGGTGGCGATGTCGCTGGTGCGTGAGTTGGGTCCGGTGGTGGCGGCCTTGCTGTTTGCCAGCCGTGCCGGAAGTGCAATCACGGCCGAAATCGGCTTGATGAAGGCAACCGAGCAATTGTCGGCGATGGAAATGATGGCGGTTGACCCGATGGCCCGGGTGGTGGCGCCGCGCTTCTGGGCTGGTGTGATTTCCATGCCGCTTCTGGCCGCTCTGTTCTCGGCCATGGGTATCCTGGGTGGCTACCTGGTTGGCGTTCAATTGATCGGGGTGGATGAAGGCTCGTTCTGGTCGCAGATGCAGAGTGCGGTTGATTTCGAACAGGATATTCTGAATGGCGTAATCAAGAGTGTGGTGTTTGGCATTGCCATTACCGCCATTGCCTTGTTTGAAGGCTACGATGCCCCGCCCACGGCGGAAGGCGTGTCGGGTGCCACGACCCGCACGGTGGTGATGTCCAGCCTTGCCGTGTTGGCGCTTGATTTTGTTTTGACTGCATTCATGTTCCGGGGACTTAACTAACATCATGAACAAGACCGTACTCGATCTCTGGGTGGGATTATTTGTTATTGCAGGCATTGCTGCATTGTTGTTTCTGACACTTAAGGTTGGCAGCATGAATACCGTAAATGTTTCGAACAGCTACGAAGTCGTTGCGCGTTTCGAAAACATCGGTGGCCTGAAGCCGCGTGCACCGGTCAAGAGTGCCGGGGTTGTGGTGGGGCGGGTGACGGATGTGAAATTTGATAACGAACTATACGAGGCGGCGGTTACGCTTCGCCTGGACAAGCGCTATGCTTTCCCTAAGGACACTACTGCGGCCATCATGACCTCGGGGCTATTGGGCGAGCAATACATTGGCCTGGAGGCGGGCGGGGACAGCGTCAAACTGAAAGACAAGGACCAGATTGTTCTCACGCAGGATGCGGTGGTACTGGAAAATCTGATCGGCCATTTTTTATACGGTAAGGCTCAAGAAGGAGCGCCACAATGACATTCAATACACTGACACGCACACTTATGGCAGCAGGCGTGCTGCTCGCCGCCCTGCCGGGGCAGGCAGAAACCATCAACCTGCAGCAGGCTGTGGAAATGAGTCTGACGGCAGACCCCCGGATCAAGGAGCGCGAGCAGGTGGTCGAGGCTGCGCGTGGGGTATTGGAGGAGGTTAAGGGGAATGCGGGCTGGCGCGTGAGTGCCAATGCCTTTATTGGGCTGGCACCAAAAGTTGACGGTGGTTTTTATCAGAATGGCGCTTATTCAGGTACCCAGCCTCGTACGGATGGTGACAAGCTCGATGGCGTTTCAGACTGGACGCATCTGGATTTCGCCTTGATCAAGCCACTGTATACCTTTGGCAAGATCGAGCGTTATGGCGAAGCTGCCCAGGGCAATATCGACCTCAAGCGCGGCGAACTCCGCCAGACGCGCGCCGACACGGCATACGATACCAAGCGGGCCTATTTCGGCTATCTGACGGCACGTGACACCCGGGTGTTCCTGGAAGACATGCAAGGCCGGCTGAATCAGACGATCGACCGGGTGGAGCGCAGCCTCAAGGAAGAGCGGGGCGATGCCAAGCAGTCTGACCTGTATGCCCTGCAGACCGCCAGGGGCATGCTTGCCAAATACGTGCATCAATCGCGGGCCATCGAGAAAATCAGCCTGGACGGGCTGAAGGTCCTGACCGGCGCCGGTCTGAGAGCTGATTTGAGCGTTGCCGATCAACGGATCGAGCCGGTGGCTTTTCCGTTGATTGAATTGGCCGAGTTCCAGTCGCGTGCCTTGCAGGATCGCCCCGAAATGCAGCAGCTTGAAGCCGGTTTGCGTGCGCGTCGCGCACTGGTGGCCGCCAAGAAAGCCGACCGCATGCCGGATGTGTACGCGGGGGTAATTGGCCAGTTGAACTACGCTTCACAGCGCGATCGGCTGGATAACCCCTACATTAACGATGCATTCAACGGCGGTGGTCTGACGCCGGTTGTCGGCGTGAAGTGGGATTCGGTGTTTGGTGTGGCGAGCGCTCGTGTCAATCAGGCGCAAGCCGAGCTGGAAGCACTCAATCACAAGAAGGCCTTTGCCGTGGCTGGAATTCCATTTGAAGTGGGCGAAGCCTATGCCAATGCCCAGGCCAATTTTGAAGGCCAGCGCGAACTGGCTGAGGGCGCGGCCGCTGCCCGTCGCTGGATGGTGGCGTCGCTGGCTGATTTTTCGGCAGGCATGGAAAGCGCCGACAAAGTGGCCGACGCCATGAGGAATTACGTGCTGGCGCAGACCGACTATTTGCGTACGGTGAATGACTACAACATGAACGTGGCCCAGTTGGTACGCCTGACAGGTGAACTCAAATAAGGTTGGGTACGTCTATTCCTTGCCTGACTTGAATAATCCCGATTTTTAAACAGGAATACTAATTATGTTGCGTTCATTTTTGATGGTGCTGGCGCTGATGGTCGGGTTGAATGCCAGCCCGGTGCTGGCTGCAGATACGCCGCCTGATGTTCTGGCGCGTGCTACCACCCAGGAAGTTCTGTCGGTTCTGAAGCAGGATCGTGATATCCAGAACGGCAACCAGCGCAAGATTTACCAACTGGTGGAAACCAAAATCCTGCCGATTTTTGATTTCAATCGCATGACCCAGCTGGTGATCGGCAAGCATTGGCCGCGCGCAACGGCCAGGCAAAAGCAGGAGCTGGTAACCGAGTTCCGTAATTTGATGGTTCGGACCTATTCCAGTTCGCTGATGGCATTTAACAATCAAACGGTGGATTTCAAGCCAATGAGCATGAAGCCGGGCGATACCGACGTGACGGTGCGTTCCGAAATACGACAGCCTGGCGGACAGCCCATCCCGATCAATTACAGCATGTATAAAACTTCATTTGGCTGGAAGGTTTATGACGTGTCGATTGACGGCGTGAGTCTGGTTACCAATTACCGCTCGTCTTTTTCCAATACCATACGTCAGAACGGCATCGATGGCTTGATCAGCACGCTCGCTGCCCAGTCCGCGCGCGGTGAAGCCAAACCCGTCTCGCGCCCCAACTCGTGATTGCATGTGAGGGCACGTGCTGCCGCATTTCCGGGGTGGTCACCGTTGATAGCGTGGGCGGCCTGTTGCGTGAATTGCAGCCGCAACTGGCGAAGGACATCGACACTCTTGATTTCAGCGGTGTTGAGTCGGCGGATTCGGCTGCGCTCGCGCTCATCTTCAGCGCCATGCGCCAGGTGCGGCAAGCCGGACGGTCGCTTGTCTGCAAGGATTTACCTGCCAGTTTTACCACTTTAGCCGAGTTGTACGGAGTGTCAGGGCTATTGCCCGCATGAGCCAGACCATTCCCGCGATCCACGTCAGCGGCCTGTGCAAGCGTTTTCACACGACTCAGGCGCTCGATGGCGTGTCACTCGAGATTCAGCAAGGCGAGTTTTTTGGTCTGCTGGGACCGAATGGCGCAGGCAAAACCACTTTGATCTCGATTCTGGCCGGTCTCACCCGGGCCGATTCCGGCCATGCCGTGATCATGGGCCACGATGTCGTGCGTGACTATCGCCAGTCGCGCCGAGCCCTGGGCATGGTGCCACAGGAGCTGGTCTACGATCCTTTTTTCAATGTGCGTGAAACCCTGCACATTCAGTCAGGTTATTTCGGTCTCAAGCGCAATGAGGGCTGGATCGACGAGGTGATGCATCACCTCGATCTCACCCAGCATGCCGACAAGAATACGCAAAGGCTGTCGGGCGGCATGAAGCGCCGCTTGCTGGTGGCACAGGCGCTGGTGCACAAGCCGCCGGTCATCGTGCTGGACGAGCCGACCGCCGGGGTCGACGTCGACCTGCGCCGCTCGTTATGGGAGTTCATCAGCCGCCTCAACCGCGAGGGGCACACCATTCTGCTGACCACGCATTATCTGGAAGAGGCTCAGGCGCTGTGCGGCCGGATTGCCATGTTGAAAAGCGGCCGCGTGGTGGCGCTGGATGCAACGCGGAATTTGCTGAAACTGACCAACGAACATTGCGCACAGTTGCGCCTGGATTCAGAGGTGGTGCCCGATGTCTGGCAGAAGCGCCTGCAGCGCGACCCGGATGGCAGCTGGCGGTTTAACTTCAGCGAGTACTCGGACCTGGAGACATTGCTGGCGGATTTGCGCGTGGCAGATACGCGGGTGCTCGAAATGCGGCTGCAGGAACCGGATCTGGAGGATGTCTTCACCGACATCATGAGGCGGGCATGAGCGGATTTTCAGCGCTGTTCTACAAGGAACTGCTGCGCTTCTGGAAAGTGGTGGTGCAGACGGTGGTCGCCCCGGTGGTCACGGCCTTGCTCTATCTGCTGATTTTTTCGCATGTGCTGGAAGCGCATATCGAGGTCTATCCCGGCGTGTCCTACTCCAGCTTTCTGGTGCCCGGTCTGGTGATGATGAGCATGCTGCAGAATGCGTTTGCCAACAGCTCGTCCAGCCTGATCCAGTCGAAGATGCAGGGCACTATCGTGTTCGTGTTGCTGCCGCCGCTATCGTATCTGGAGTTTTTCCTGGCCTATCTGGGCGCCGCCATTCTGCGCGGGCTGGTCGTGGGGCTGGGGGTGTGGGGCGTGACCCTGTGGTTTGCCACCTGGCAGATGCCGCATCCGGGCTGGCTGCTGGCGTATGGCTTGCTGGCCTGCGCCATCATGGGCGCGCTCGGCATCCTTGCCGGCATCTGGGCGGAAAAATACGACCAGCTGGCCGCGTTCCAGAACTTCCTCATTCTGCCGCTGACCTTTCTTTCCGGTGTGTTTTACTCCATTCATTCGCTGCCGCCGTTCTGGCAGGCGGTTTCGCACGCCAATCCGGTGTTTTATCTGATTGACGGCTTTCGTTATGCCTTCGTGGGCCATTCGGACAGCGACCCCTGGCTCGGTTTGCTGGTCGCAAGTGCCTGCTTTGTGGCAATATCCGCGGTTACCCTGGCGCTGTTACGCAGCGGCTACAAACTCAGACATTGATTGAGGCATTACACGCATGGTTACTCCCGACGACATCAAAGGCTGGATCACCGAGAAACTGCCGTGTGATTACATTGAACTGGACGGCGATGGCCAGCATTTTCAGGCGGTGATCGTCAGCCCGTCCTTCAGCGGCAAGAACATGATCCAGCAGCACCGACTGGTGTATGAGGCATTGGGTACGCGGATGCATGCCGAGATCCATGCACTGTCGATGAAAACCTATACCCCCGAAGACTGGGCGGCCCGCTGAATGGATGCATTGCTGATCCACGGTGGCAATCCGCTTAACGGTGAGGTGCGTATTTCCGGCGCCAAAAATGCGGCGCTGCCGATTTTGACCGCCAGTTTGCTGACTGCCGAACCCATGCAGTTTGGCAATGTGCCGCACCTGAAAGACATCAGCACCATGCTGGCCCTGCTCGGCCACATGGGCGTGCGGGTGACGCTGGACGACAGGAATCACGTCACGCTATGCGGCGAATCCATCCCGCACAAGGAAGCCCCCTACGAAATGGTGAAAACCATGCGTGCCGCGATCCTGGTGCTGGGGCCGACGCTGGCGCGCTTTGGCGAGGCACGGGTGTCGTTGCCCGGTGGTTGTGCCATCGGCTCGCGCCCGGTCGATCTGCATATCAAGGGTTTGCAGGCGATGGGGGCAGATATCCAGATTGAGCATGGCTACATTCATGCCCGTTGCAAACGCCTGCAGGGCGCACGCATCGTGATGGACATGGTGACGGTAACCGGTACCGAAAACCTGATGATGGCCGCAGCGCTGGCCGAAGGCACGACTGTTCTCGAAAATGCCGCATGTGAGCCTGAAGTGGTTGATCTGGCCAATTGCCTGATCGCGATGGGCGCGAAAATCGAAGGCGCGGGCAGCAGCGTGATTACGATCCAGGGTGTTGAGTCACTGCACGGCGCTGAATATTCTGTGATGGCCGACCGCATCGAGACCGGCACTTTTCTGGTGGCTGCGGCCATGACTGGCGGGCGCGTGCGCGCCACCCACGCCCAACCCGATACGCTCGACGCGGTGATGAGCAAGCTGCGCGAAGCCGGTGCAAAAGTCGAAGTCGGCAGCGACTGGATCGAAGTCGAATCGGACGGCAGGCTGAAATCGGTTGACGTGCGCACCGCACCGCACCCGGCGTTTCCCACCGACATGCAGGCGCAGTTCATGGCGATGAACACCATCGCAGAGGGCGCGGCCAGCGTCACCGAAACCATTTTTGAAAACCGCTTCATGCACGTTCAGGAATTGCGTCGCCTGGGCGCCAACATCGAGGTCTCCGGCCACACCGCGCTGGTACGCGGTGTACCGCGCCTGGACGGCGCCATTGTCATGGCCACCGATCTGCGCGCGTCCGCCTGCCTGGTGCTGGCCGGCCTGGTGGCAGCGGGCGAAACCACCATTGAGCGTATTTACCACCTTGATCGCGGCTATGAACGCATCGAGGAGAAGCTCACCCAACTGGGCGCGCGCATCAAACGCACGCACTGAATCAGATATTGAATATGAGTTACTCCGGCATCACGCTGGCCCTGTCCAAAGGCCGCATCTTTGAAGAAACCCTGCCGCTGCTGGCGGCCGCAGGCATCACTCCGTCCGAGAATCCGGAATCGTCGCGCAAGCTCATTATCGGCACCAACCGTGCCGATGTGCGGCTCATCATCGTGCGCGCCAGCGATGTGCCAACCTATGTGCAATATGGCGCAGCCGACCTCGGTATTGCCGGCAAGGACGTACTCAATGAGCATGGTGGCAATGGCTTGTATCAGCCGCTCGATCTGCGGATTGCGCGCTGCAGCATGATGGTGGCGGTGCGTGAAGGCTACGACTACGCCGGCAGTGTCAGGCAGGGATCACGAATCCGGGTCGCAACCAAATACGTGAATGCGGCACGCGAACACTTTGCATCCAAAGGCGTGCACATCGATATGATCAAGCTCTACGGTTCGATGGAACTGGCCCCACTGGTTGGCCTGTCCGATGTCATCGTCGATCTTGTTTCCACTGGCGGCACGCTCAAGGCCAATGGCCTGGTGGCGGTGGAACATATCAGCGACATCAGTTCGCGGCTGGTGGTGAACCAGGCCGCACTCAAGCTCAAGCGTGGCCTGATCCAGCCGGTTGTCGACGCGTTCGCGACGGCGATTGGCACGCACAACGCAGGGTAGCCCTGTGTCGGCACTATTCAAC
>JANJUT010000265.1 GCA_024710445.1 Thiobacillus sp. | reverse complement strand
GCCGTCGCCCAGGCGCTGGTTGAACAGGTGGATGCCGTGATCGATCAGCATCAGGCAATCTGTGCCTCCCTCATCCGCGTCCGCATCGGTCCACTGGCGGGCGTGGTGCCTGAACTGCTGGCGAGTGCCTTTCCGCTGGCGGCAGCGGGTAGTCGCATGGAACACGCTACGCTCGATTTCGCCCTGACCCCCATCACCGTGCATTGCCAGACCTGCGGCGCCGACACCGAGGCCGCGATGAACCGCCTGATCTGCGGCGCCTGTGGCGACTGGCACACCCGGATCCTATCCGGCGACGAACTGCTGCTGGAAAGCGTCGAACTCGACACCACGCCCACCCTGACCCCGGATCCCTCCCATGTGTGATACCTGCGGCTGCAACCTCACTCCCGGCAACAAGCACCTCGCATTCAAGCCCGTCGCCAGGGGCGCGACCGCCGTGTCAGTCCTGAAGGGCCTGCTGGCGAAGAACGACGACCAGGCCGGCCACAACCGCGAGCACTTCGACCGCCGCGGCATCCTCGCGATCAACCTGATGTCGTCGCCCGGCTCCGGCAAGACCGCGTTGCTGGAAGCGACGCTCACCGCACTGAAGGGCGAATTCACCTGCGCCGTGATCGAGGGCGACCTCGAAACCGAGAACGACGCCGAGCGCATCCGCGCCAAGGGCGTGCAGGCGCACCAGATCGTCACCGGTACCGCCTGCCACCTCGACGCCCATCTGGTGCACGACGCGCTGCATCACATGACGCTCGACGGCGTCGACCTCCTGTTCATCGAAAACGTCGGCAACCTGGTCTGCCCCGCCAGCTTCGACCTCGGCCAGCATCTCAACGTCACCCTGCTCTCGGTCACCGAAGGCGATGACAAGCCGGCCAAATATCCGGTGATGTTCCGCGCGGCTGACGCCATGCTCTTGACCAAGACCGACCTGCTCGCCGTGCTCGACGATTTCGACCCGGACAAGGCCGAAGCCCACCTGCGCAATCTGGCCAATCCCGCGCCGGTGATGCGGCTGTCGGCGCGCAAGAACCTGAACATGGATGCCTGGCTTGGCTGGCTGCGCGAGCAACTCGCCGCGCAGCGTGCCCGCGTGGCACAGGGCCAGTCGCGCCGCCCGGCGATCCAGTCCGACGGCATGAAATACCACAGTGCCACGGTTTGATGAAAGGCGGCTTGATGAAAGGCGACCTGATGAGTGAAGCCCGCGTCTGGCTGGAGAAAATCCATGCCCTCGACTTCGACCGCACGATCAAGATCATGAACGTGTGCGGCGGCCATGAACGCTCGATCACCCAGGCCGGCCTGCGCGGCGCGCTGCCCAGGTGGGTCGAACTGGTGCCCGGGCCCGGCTGCCCGGTGTGCGTGTGTCCGGAAGAAGATGTCTATCAGGCGATCCAGCTCGCGCTGCAGGACAAGGTGATCCTGGTTGCCTATGGCGACATGCTGCGGGTGCCGGTCAACGTGAAAAAAGGCGAAATCCGTTCGCTGGTCGAGGCGCAGGCTGCCGGTGCCGATGTGCGGCCGATCGCCAGCCCGCTCGATGCGAAAAGGATCGCGCTGGACAATCCGGATCGCCCGGTGGTGTTTTTTGCCGCCGGCTTCGAGACCACCACCGCGCCGACGGCGGCCCTGCTGGCCGAAGGCCTGCCCGACAATCTCAGCATCCTCTTGTCCGGCCGGCTGACCTGGCCGGCGGTGGCGATGCTGCTCGACTCGGGCACGCCCGGCTTCGATGCGCTGGTCGCCCCCGGCCACGTCTCCACCGTGATGGGGCCGGAAGAATGGACCTTCGTCGTCGACCGGCACGACATCCCCGCCGCGGTCTCCGGCTTTGCACCGGAGTCGCTGCTGGCCTCGTTCTATTCGGTGCTGCGCCAGCTGAAAAGCGGCGAGCGTTTTCTCGACAACTGCTATCGTGAAGTCGCGCATCCGGGCGGCAATCCCACTGCGTTGCGCCTGCTCCATGACACGCTGGATGTCGTCAATGCCAACTGGCGCGGCATCGGCATCATTCCGCGCTCCGGCTATGCGCTGAAGCCGGCTTACGCCAAACACGATGCGCGCCGGCTGTTCCCCGACCACACCGACCCCGGCCGCCGCCGCGCCGGAGAGATGCCACCCGGCTGCGATTGCGCGCAGGTGGTGCTGGGAAAAATCTATCCGAATCAGTGCCGCATCTACGGCAAGGCCTGCACCCCGCGGAATCCGGTCGGCCCCTGCATGGTGTCGGACGAAGGCGCCTGCCGCATCTGGTGGGCGGGCGGCGTACGCGTAGCCGTCGATGCCTGAACGTAGCGCCCAATTCATCACGCTCAGCGGCCGGGTTCAGGGCGTGGGCTTTCGGCCCTTCGTCTACCGCCTGGCGCAGCAACACCAGATCACCGGCTGGGTGCGCAACGTCAATGGCGCGGTGGAAATCCAGGCCGAAGGCGAGCCCGTCCAATTGCAGCGCTTCAGCCGTGCGCTGCTGAGCGAGGCGCCGCCGCTGTCGGCCCCCGGCCCGCTCACCGTCACCGCCTGCCCATCCGAACACGCCGAAGCCTTTTCCATCCTCGACAGCCAGGCCGGGAGCGCGGCCTGGCTGAATGATGCATCGTCAAAAATGGCCGATGCATGGTCCATCCACCTGCCGCCTGACGGATTCGTCTGTGCCGACTGCCTGGCCGAACTGCACGACCCGGCCAACCGCCGCCACCGCTATCCCTTCATCAACTGCACCCAGTGCGGCCCGCGCTACACGCTGATCACCGCCCTGCCCTACGACCGTTCCAACACCTCGATGCGCGACTTTCCCTTGTGCCCGGATTGCCGGCGCGAGTACGAAAACCCGCTCGACCGTCGCTTTCATGCCGAGCCGATCGCCTGTCCGGTATGCGGCCCGCATCTGCAGTTTGTCTCGGGAAATGAAACACATGACGGGGACGAGGCGGCGCTGGCCGCCGCTGTCACTGCCCTGCGCAGCGGAAAGATCGTCGCAGTCAAAGGCATCGGCGGCTACCACCTGCTGTGCGATGCCCGCAACGACAGCGCCATCGCCACGCTACGCGAGCGCAAGCCTCGCCCGGCCAAGCCGCTGGCAGTGATGGTGCGCGACCTCGATGCCTTGCGCGCCCTCGTCCACATTGCGCCGGAACAGGAAAGCTTCATCGCCGCGCCCGCGCGCCCCATCGTGCTGCTACCTTGGCGGGCCGATGTGGACCTGTCGCCGCTGATCGCGCCCGGCCTCGGGGAGGTTGGCTGTCTGCTGCCCTATTCGCCGCTGCATGCCTTGTTGCTGAACGACTTTGACGGGCCGCTGGTGGCGACCTCGGGCAATCTTTCCGGCGAACCGGTGCTGACCGACAACGACGAAGCGCAATCCCGTTTAAGCCATCTCGCCGACGCCTTCCTGCATCACAACCGGCCCATCGTTCGCCCGGCCGACGACCCGGTGTATCGGGTCATCGCCGGGACGCCGCGCCCGCTGCGTCTGGGGCGCGGCATCGCCCCGCTGGAACTGGAACTGCCTCGGCCTGTGCCCGAACCGGTGCTGGCGCTCGGCAGTCACATGAAGAACACGCTCTGCCTCGCCTGGGGCACGCGCGCCGTGAGCTCGCCGCATATCGGCGAACTCGATACGCTGCGCAGCCTCGACACCCTGGCGCAGGTCGCCGCCGACCTGCAGGCCTTGTACCAGGTGCAGGCCACTCGCGTGCTGATCGACCGCCACCCCGGCTACGGTTACCGGCGCTACGCGCGCGAATGTCAGTTGCCGCTGAGCGAAATCTGGCATCACCACGCCCACGCCTCGGCCGTGGCGTGGGAATTCCCGGATGTCAATGAATGGATCGTGTTTGCCTGGGACGGCGTCGGCCTGGGCGAGGATCACAGCCTGTGGGGCGGCGAAGCCCTGACCGGCGCGCCCGGTCGCTGGCGGCACGCCGCCGCATTGCGGCCGTTTCACCTGCCCGGCGGCGACAAGGCCGGGCGCGAGCCGTGGCGCGCTGCGGCGGCGTTGCTGTGGGAAACCGGCCAGCCTGCGCCGTTTGCACCCGAGCCCCTGCACCAGGCCTGGTCGCATCGACTGAACAGCCCGGCCAGCTCGTCCGCCGGCCGCCTGTTCGATGCCGCCGCCGCACTGTGCGGCGTCTGCACCCATGCCAGTTTCGAGGGTGAAGGGCCGATGCGGCTGGAAGCGGTCGCGGCGTCATCTTCAAACACGCATGCGCTTGCCCTGCCGCTCGAGCGCGACGCACTCGGAATCTGGCGCACCGACTGGGCGCCGCTGTTGCCCATGCTGACCGACGCCAGCCACTCTGCGGCCGATCGCGCAGCCGGTTTCCATCACAGCCTGGCGCAGGCACTGGTCGATCAGGCGCAGCAACTGCGCGCGCAAACCGGCATTTCAACCATCGGCCTCACCGGCGGCGTGTTCCAGAACCATCTGCTGGCCGAATCCGCCATCGTGCGGCTTGAGGCAACAGGCTTTAGCGTGCATCTGCCTCAGCGCATTCCCGTCAACGACGCCGGACTCAGCTTCGGCCAGATCATCGAGCATCTCTTCACCCCCCTATGAACGACACCCGCATCCTCCTCGCGCACGGCAATGGCGGCCGCCTGATGCGCGAACTCATCGCCGACATTTTTGCCCGCCATCTGTCCAACCCCCTGCTCGACACCGACGCCGACGCCGTGACGCTGCCACCGCTGGACGGTGAACTGATGGTCACCACCGACGGCTTCACCGTGCAGCCGCTGGAATTTCCCGGCGGCAACCTCGGCTCGCTGGCGGTGCATGGCGTGGTCAACGATCTGGCCGTGGCGGGCGCGGACCCGCGCTATTTCACGCTGTCGGCAATGATCGAGGAAGGACTGGAAGTCGAGGTGCTCGATCGCCTCATCGCCAGCTTTGCCGAGGCTGCAAGGCACAACGGCGTGGCCGTGGTGGCGGGCGACACCAAGGTGGTGCGGCGCGGCGAAGGCGGCGGCCTGTACCTGGCCGTTGCCGGCATCGGCGTCAAGCGCGCGCAGGCCAAACTGGCCATCGAATCCATCGCACCGGGTGATGTGGTGCTGGTGTCCGGCCCGGTGGGCGACCACGGCATCGCCGTGATGCTGGCGCGCGAGCAGTTCGGGTTGTCGGGTGAGCTGCGCTCCGACTCGGCTTCGGTACTGCCGCTGACGCAGGCGGTGCGCGACCTGCCCGGCCTGCGTTTCATGCGCGATCCAACGCGCGGCGGGCTCGCCACCGTGGCACATGAAATCGCCCGCGCCTGCGGCCGCAACGTGGTGCTCGACCAGGCCGCCGTGCCGCTGCGCCCGGAAGTCGTATCGGTATGCGAAATGCTCGGCTACGACCCCTACTACCTGGCCTGCGAAGGCCGTGTCGTCGCGGTTGCCGAGGCATCGGCCGCAGATGAAATCCTCACGCGCTGGCAGTCCCTGCCCGAAGGTCGCGATGCCTGTCTGATCGGCCGCGTCGAAGCCGGTGACGGCCGTGTAATCCTGGCAACCCAACTCGGCGGCCGCCGTATTCTGGACGAACTGGAAGACGACCCGCTGCCACGGATCTGCTGAATGGGTATGGGTCGGCCGGCGCAATCTGCGGATGCCTGCTGCTCGGCCTGCGCCTGCCGAAGGCGCAGCGTAAAGGAGGTTTCAAGAGCTTGCGCCGGCTTTTCCTGGTGGCGTCGTGACCGGAGGACGGAATTGTTCGAGCCAGTTCTGGAACGCCTCGGCCGGCATCGGCCTGGCGATGAAGTAGCCTTGCGCAAACCCACAACCAAGCGCAGCGAGTTGGTCCCAGTTTTCCTGGGTTTCGATGCCCTCGGCCACGACCTTGCGTCCGAGGTCATGGGCCAGGTCGATGGTGGAGCGCACAATCAGTGCGGATTGTTTGCTGCTCGACATGTTGCATATAAAGGATTGATCGATCTTGATGTAATCCACCGGCAGTTTCTGCAGATAGCTGAGCGAGGAATAACCGGTACCGAAATCGTCGATGTAGAGCGGGATGCCTTCATCGCGCAGGCGATGCAGCACGCTCAGTGCGAATTCGGCATCGTCCATCAACGTGCTCTCGGTGATTTCCAGTTCGAGCAGGCCGGCCGCCCCCCCCCAGCCAGCCTGCAGGCGACGGATTTTCTCGAGCAAGTCTTCCTCGCGCAGGTTGCGTGCCGATAGGTTGACGGCGATGGGCAGTGCGCAGCCCTGGCGCTGCCAGGCGTGGTTCAGGCGCAACGCGGCCTCGATAACCCATTCGGTGAGCGGCTTGATGAGCCCGGTGTGTTCGGCGAGGCCGATGAACTCGCCCGGCGGGATCATCCCGCGCCCGGTGTGCTGCCAGCGCACCAGCCCTTCGGCGCCGCACACGCGGCCGGTGGCGATCTCCACTTTCGGCTGCAGATAAAGCAGCAGATCGCCGCCCTCGATCGCGCGCCGCAGTTCCCCGGCCATGGTCAGGCGGCGCTGCTGATCCTGGTCCCGGGCAGGATCGAAGACGGCGTGCCTCACCCCTTTTTTCCTGGCCTGCTGCAGGGCCATATCCATATGCCGGAACAGGTCATGGGGTGTCGACCCATGCTCCGGGAACAACGCGACGCCGATCCTCGCCGACACATCGAGCGGAATGTCGGCAATCGGGAACGGCCGCGCCAGCTCGTCCTCCAGGCGTCGCACCAGGGTGACGGCGGCGCTTGCGCTGCTGTCAGGCAGCAGGATGGCGAATTCGTCGCCGCGCAGGCGCGCGATCAGGGCGGACACTGGCGCGGCGACACGGAGTCGTGCCCCGAATTCCCGCAGCAATTGATCGCCGTGGCTGAAACCGAGGGCGTCGTTGATCTCCCTCAGCCGTTCGATATTGGTTTGCAGCACCGCGAATGACTGGTTCAGCCGCTTGCCGCTGTCGATGGCAGCAGCGAGCAATTCCACGAATTGTGTTTCGTTCGGCAGTCCGGTGAGGGCGTCGAAGTAGGTCAGGCGGTGCAGGGCTGCCTGGGTCTTTTGTTGCTCGGCGCGTGCGCGCAGGGTGGCGACGCCAAAGGCCAGATCGTCGGCCGACTCGGTGAGCAGCGTCACTTCATCCGGTCCGAAGGCATCCGCTTGGGCGGCGTAGATAGCCAGTGCGCCGATGACCTCGCCGTCGATGCGCAACGGACAGGCCACGCCGGAAGCATTGCCGTGCAGATGCGGCCGCCACGGTGCGTAATCCGGATCGGTGAGCATGTTCCGGACCACGCTCGTCTTCCCGGTGCGGATCGCGGTACCGAGCGCGCCACGGCCGCGCTCGTCGGACCAGCTTGTTTTCAGCATGCGCAGGGCGGCGAGGCCGCCCGGGTAGCCAGTCTCGGCCATCGGGCGCAGCGACCCTGAGCCGTTGTCATTTCGAAAACACACCAAGGCCATATGATAGCGGCCCGTATTCACGATGGCGCTGCACATGCTGTCGAGCAGATCCTGCTCGTCGGTCGCATGCAGCATGGTGCGGTTTCCCGCACTGAGGGTTCTGAGGGCACGGCTGACATGCTCCAGCTCGTTCACGCGCTGTTCCAGTTCGGTGTTAAGCGTCTGGATTTTCTCCTCGGTGCGTTTGCGCGCGGTGATGTCGCGCGTGATCTTGGCAAAGCCCACCAGTTCTCCCGCCGGGTTGCGTATCGGCGTGAGGATCACGTCCGCGTAAAAGCGCGTGCCGTCCTTGCGTACCCGCCAGCCTTCGTCTTCACAGCGGCCTTCGGCTGCCGCCTGGGCGAGCAGCCGGGCAGGCTTGTCCGCGGCAGCATCCTCGGGCGGATAAAAGCGTTCTATCGGCTGCCCGATGATTTCCGCCTCGGCATAGCCCTTGAGCCGCCGCGCGCCCTCGTTCCAGATGAGGACGTGCCCCTGCGGGTCGAGCATGATGATGGCGTAGTCCCTGGCACTGTCGACCAGCAGGCGGAATCGTTCCTCGCTATCGTGCAGTTGCGCCGTCCGTTCGCGTACGCACTGTTCCAGTCTTTCATTCTGCTCGCGGATGCTTTGTTGGGCCTGCCGCTCAATGGTCATGTCACGGAAGACGAGCACCACGCCGCTCACCTGACCCACGGCATCGCGAATCGGCGCCGCGCTGTCGCCGACCGGGCGTTCGCCGCCGTCGCGCGCGATGAGCACCGTGTGGTTGGCCAGGCCCTGGATTTCACCGGTCGCGAGCACCCTGTCCACCGGCACCACCGCAGGCACGCGCGTCTCTTCGTTGACGATGCGGAACACCTCGTCGACGAACCGGTTCCGCGCCTCGGCGAGAGGCCAGCCGGTGAGCCGTTCCGCCACCGGATTCATGCGGGTGACGCGCCCCTCGGTATCCGTCGCCAGCACTGCGTCGCCGATCGAATCCAGCGTGGTGGAAAGGTTTTCCTCGCTCATGGCGAGCGCACGCTGGCTGGCCTCGGTCTCCCGCAGTTGGCGACGGATCAGAACATAGGTGGCCGAAAGCAGCGCAATCAGCATCAGCGTGACCAGTGTTCCGGCAGCAACCGTGATCTGGCGCGCGTGGGACTGCTCGGCACTGCGATGCTCCAGCAGCCGGTTTTCCTTGTCTCTCATCTCGTCCAATTGCCGGTACATGCGCTCGCGTGTCTCGCGCAATGGGGCGCCGGCCACATAGGCACTCGCCGCTTCGAGGCCTTGCGTCTTGCGCAGCAGTTCAACGTGCCTGGAAATCGCGAGACGCTCGTCGATCACTTTGCGCAGTCGTGCCCAGCGTGCTTGCTGGCTGGCATTGTCGGCGGTCAGTAACTGGAGTTGGCGCAGCAAGGTTTCCCGAGCCGAAATCGCTGCATCGCGATCGGCAAGCCATTTCGGGTCGCCCGAAATTCTGTAGTTTTGTGTGCTTAATTCGATCTGAAGCGAGTCCGCTCTTATGCGGGTGAGGTCATTGAGAACTTCCTGGGTGTGCACCACCCGGCGCACCGCTTCGGCTGCGTCCTGCGCCACATTCCACGTGGCGAGGGTGAGCGCGGACACCACCAAGGCGGCGGCGGCGAACGCGGACAGCACCTTGGTTTCGAAACCAGAGCGCGATTTCACAGAGACTCTCTCCTCTGATTATCGTAATTTCCGCCAGTTTTTCCGCTTGCTTGTTATGACAGCAATTGTTTCGCATGCGAAACTAACGATCCGGCCATGCGGGAACATTGCTGGCGATGCGAGTTACGCGCACAACGCAAGCCGATTCCACCACACCAGGGCATGATGATCAAGCTGCTGTTCGATAGGACTCGGTTTTGCCTGACAGGTCAGCCCATGCTTGCGCTGTCTGTCAGGCCAGGTATTGATTCCTGGAATTCATGTGCGGGCTGTCGCTTCGCGCTGGCGCTCATGCGACACCAGTTTGGCCAGTTCGGCCATTTCCTCTGCCAACAGGCTCAGCAGATCATCCAGCGTAACGATGCCCACCAGCCCGCCGTCGCCATCCACCACCGGCATGCGACGCACGCCCTTGCTGCGCATGTAGCGGAGCGCCTCGAATACGCCCTCGTTTTCGCGCACCGTGGCCAGTTCCGCTTCCATGATGTCGACCACCGTCAGCGCTTCGGGATTCACCCCGGGCACCACCACTTCCACCACGATGTCGCGATCGGTAACGATCCCAACCGGATGCTTTCGACCTCCCCTTTCTTCAACCACCACCAGATCGCCAACGTGATGATTGCGCATCAAATGCGCCGCCTCCCTGACTGAAAGTGCTTTTTCAGCGATCACCACCTCCCGGTTACAGATTTCGCCTATTGCCATATCGTGCTCCTTTTACAAACGACCATCTCCTTCTTTAAAACAAACGACCATCTCCTAAAAATAGTCAACTTCGTAAAAATGACTGCACGCCAGCTTCAGGTGGTCTTCAGGTATTTCCCTGGCGACGGCAACGATCCGCCCACACCGCGGCTTCCAGCCGCGAGCGCAGGTTGAGCTTTTTCAGCAGGTGCTTGACGTGCACTTTCACCGTGCCTTCGGCTATCCCCATGTCGCGGGCGATCAGCTTGTTGCTCTTGCCTTCGACCAGATGTTCGAGAATACGGCTTTCCTGATCGGTCAGGCCTGCTTCATTCAAACCGGTGGGACGGTTTTTCTCGCGCAGCGAAGTCACCAGCAATTGCGTCAGACTTTCGCTGATGGTGATCTTGCCGCGCGCCGCCTCGCCCAGTTGCCGCATCAGGTCCTCCGGCTCCATGTCCTTCAGCAGATAGCCATCGGCACCGCCCTGCAGCGCGGCCATCAGGTCTTCCGCCTGATCCGACACGGTAAGCATGATGACGCGGGAATCCAGTTCGGCATCCTTGATTTCCTTCAGCACGTCGATGCCGCTCATGTCCTTCATGTTCAGGTCGAGCAGGATCATGTCCGGGTGCAGCTGATGGGCCAGAGCGATGCCGTCCTTTCCGCAGGCGGCTTCGCCGACAAACCGGAATGCCGGCTCGGCCTGGATCAGCTGGATCACGCCCTTGCGAAACAGGGGATGGTCGTCGACGACCAGTATGGTTTGGGGATCGGTCTGATTCATGTGTTTACAGTTGCGTGCAGGGATTGGACAGGTATGGCAGCCTCGCGCCGGCTACCCGGCATGAAGCGAAGGGTGACGCGCGTTCCCGCGTCAGACAGGTTTTCGACTGTCAATTGACCATTCAGATTGTTTGCCCGCTCCTCCATGATCGTCATGCCGTAATGGTGTGCGCCAGCGGCTTCATGGATGCCGATTCCGTCGTCGGTGATCGTGGCCACAACCGAGCCATCGCTTCCATGGTTCACACTCACGTTGGCATGGTGCGCCTGCGCATGATTCAGCACGTTGGACAAGGCCTCACGCACGATTTGCAGCGCATGGATTTCCTCGTTTGGGCTCAGCTTGCAGCCCACCAGATCAACATCCAGCGTAATCGGAATATCTCCGCGACGGCTGAATTCGGATACGGTGGTGTGCAGTGCGGCACTCAGCCCTTCGCCTTCAATACGCAGCCGGAACGTGGTCAACAACTCGCGTAGCTGACGATAGGCGCTGTTGAGGCCTTCGCGCAATTCCTCCAG
This sequence comes from Thiobacillus sp., assembly GCA_024710445.1. Lineage (GTDB taxonomy): Bacteria > Pseudomonadota > Gammaproteobacteria > Burkholderiales > Thiobacillaceae > Thiobacillus. The sequence goes on along the minus strand of JANJUT010000265.1, from coordinate 1,817 downwards.
CACCTCCTTCGCCTCGTCATCACGCTGAGGGTTGTGGTTGTCGATCAGGGGTTTCATGCGACTGACCTGGATTTTCATGTAGGCGAGCGACTGCGCCAGCGAATCATGCAACTCGCGCGCCAGTGCAGCACGTTCTTCCAGCAGCGACAGCCGTCGGCTCTGCTCGGTGCGGCGCGCGGTGCCGATCGCAATACCGATATGGCGCGACAGTGCCTCCAGCAATTGTGACTGCCACGGCACCAGTTCCTTGCCGGGTGGCATTTCCAGTTGCAGCACGCCATACTGCTGCTCGGTGTCCTTGAGCGGAAGCGACAGGATATGCCGCCCATCCTGCAGCGCATAAACGTCCTGCGAAACATGTGCCAGACATTCAGTGCAGTTCATCAGGCCGCACATGTCCGCATCGCCATTCTCCGGACGCAGCGTGCTGGCAATCACCCGGGCTCGCGCGTCGCCGGTTTCCACCATGCAGGCCAGACCATGCCCCACGCCCAGAACGGTCTCCAGATCCTTGAGCAGGATGGCATAGGCATCCGGTGCCACCGGTCCGTTATAGAGCCGGGCGATGGAATGGTAGAGCAGTTCCAGCGAGCGATTGGCGATGGTCAGTTCGGCGGTTTTTTCATCGACCCGGATTTCCAGGTTCTGGTACAGCTTGGAAAGATCTTCCGCCATGTGGTTGAAGGCCTGTCCCAGGCGGCCCAGTTCGTCACTGCCCGTGTGCTCGGTACGTGCCGCCAGGTTGCCGCGCCCGACATTGGCGGCAAACTTGAGCAGGTCACGCAACGGCAGGATCAAATCGTTGCGCGCCAGATACAGGGTGAGCGCGCCGACCAGCAAGGTCATCAGCAAGGCCGCACCCAGCACCATGCGCAACACCAGGATCTTGGCCTCGGTGTCGCGTTCGATCTGCTTGACCAGATCGTTGATCTGCTCGACAAATACCGTAATCTCTTCGATCAGAGGCATGTTGCGTGTCTCGGCAGAAGAACCGCTTCCGGCCTCATCAAGAAAGCCAGGCTTGATCCGTCTGTTCCAGGCATCGCTAACCGTCGCGTAGCTGCCAGACAAGAGTGTTTCCGTCCGCTTCGTCATCATTGACGTAATGCGTGTGTCCTGGAGGGTGGCATCGAACGTATCGACAGCCTTGCGCAACGGGGCTGCAATCTCGCCGCCTCCTGGCATGCGTGCCGATAACGCAAGGCTGGTCATCTTGTAAGTCTGCATGCGCAGGCTGCCCGCCAGATTGATTGCTTCGCCGCTGCCCTGAACCGACTCGGCGATGATGGCCGAACTGACCATGCCAAGCACGGCAAAGCCGGCTATGAGTGCCAGTGCGCCGCCCAGCTTGAGTAGCAATGAATGCTGCAGAAATCCGCGTTTTTCTTTCATTTCACCTCCTGGCCAGATATAGACCGCCAGAAATATTAGGGAATACCTCTAATGTGTCACCCCCAGGTTCAGGGTTGCAAGCGGCTAACGACTCGACGTCTAAGCCTTTGAAGCAGAACGCTAACAACAGTTCACCGAGTCAATCCAGGATAGTGGCATGCCATACCTTAAAGCCTCGTTGCCCGCCCCTGCCGGGATCAATAGATTTGCTTGTCTTTTTTTGTTTTGCTAGAGTTCGAGTGCGGCGGATTGTCGCATGGCAAATTGTCGCAGTGACAGGCAGTTTCCACAGACCAGTTTTTATTTGAGCGATTCCGATTCGGGTTGTCACAGGTTTTTTCGCGAATCGATAGGCAGCAGTCAATTTTACACAGGGAGCCAGGCAATCATGAATCAGGACGACATCAAAACACCCGACACGCAAC
>JANJUT010000114.1 GCA_024710445.1 Thiobacillus sp. | reverse complement strand
CCATTCAATTGCAATTTTGACGATTTGATTTTTGGCGAAAAGGCAGCGGCTACAGGTCCGCCTCGGTCATTCCCTGCGGTTTGCTATGCGCAATGCCCTTGTGGCAATCGATACAGGTCATCTTGTCTTCCTTGGCATTCTCGTGCTGTTTTTGCGCACGCTGCCGCTGCTTGGTGGTATCCATGCCCTCAAAGCTGTGGCAGTTACGGCATTCACGAGAATCGGATGCCTTCATCCGCGCCCATTCGTTCCGTGCCAGTTGCAAGCGCTTGGCCTCGAATTTTTCCTTGGTATCGATGGTGCCCATCACCTTGCCATACAACTCCTTGCTGGCCTGCACCTTGCGGATGATCTTGTGTGTCCAGTCCTTCGGTACGTGGCAATCCGAGCAAACGGCGCGTACGCCGGTACGGTTCGAATAGTGGATGGTTTTCTTGTATTCCTGATAAACGTTGTCACGCATTTCGTGGCAGGAAATGCAGAACTTCAGTTCATTGGTCGCTTCCATTCCGGTATTGAAGCCGCCCCAAAAAACAATTCCTGATACAAAGCCCAAACTCAGCAACGTCAACAATGAGTAGCGAACGCTCGGGCTGCGTAACCTTCCCCAAAAGCCCTTGCGCCTTGAATCCTGCATCATATCGCTCATTTTTTATCCCTGGTTTTTTAACGACACCAACACCTGTTCAGCACACCTCGGCTGTCAAATGGTCACCGGCACCCTGATTACCATTTGACAGCTTTCAGCCACTGGCACCGGCGGGCGAACACCCGACCGGTTTCCAGCTTGCCCCAACGATCAATAAATGTCGTGCTGGGTGTTCAAGATGTTGAACTTGCCGGTAGGCGTGATCAGTTTGGGATCCTTGATCACAGCCTTCATCTTGAGCGTCTTGTCATCCAGCACCACGATCGCGGACGGTTCGGTCTTGCCCGCCCAGATCGAGTACCAGACTTCATCACCAGCCGCGTTGAACTCAGCCTGCACCACGCGCTTGACTGCCTTGGACTCGGGCAAATCAGCCATCTTGGCAACATTGATAATCACCGGTGGCTTGTCCAGGTTCTTGATGTCATACACCGTCACCGACTCCGCCACGCTCTGCTCCGGATTCAATGGCGCATCCGCATAAAGATGGCTGGACTTCGGATGGGTCTTGACGAACAGCGAGCCGCCGCCATGATTCTTCAGTTCCTGAACCACTTTCCAGGCCTGCTTGGGATGCTTCGCCGGATCGGTTCCGATCAGCGAAATCACGTCCGCGCCCAGGTGGGAAGTTGCCCACACCGGACCAAACTTGGGATGCACGAAGTTGGCGCCACGGCCGGGGTGCGGCTTGGCTGCGGTATCCACCAGCGCAGCCAGCTTGCCGGTCTTGGTGTCGACCACTGCAACCTTGTTGGAAGCGTTTGCCGCCACCAGGAAGTAGCGCTTGGTCGAGTCCCAGCCGCCGTCATGCAGGAACTTGGCGGATTCGATCGTGGTTTCCTTCAGGTTCTTCAGGTCGGAGTAATCAACCAGCCGGATCATGCCGGTTTCCTTGATGTTGACCACCCACTCAGGCTTGTCCTCGGTCGCCACGATAGACGCCACGCGAGGCTCCGGATGGTATTCACCGTCCACCGTCATGCCGCGAGTAGACATGATCTTCAGCGGCTTGAGCGTGTCGCCCTCGGTAATCACATACTGGGGTGGCCAGTAGGAACCGGCGATCGCATACTTGTCCTCATACCCCTTGAATTTTGATGTTTCCACCGAACGGGCTTCGATACCGACCTTGAGCGTAGCCACCACGGTAGGCTTCTCGAACCACATGTCGATCAGGTCGAGCTTGCCGTCGCGGCCGATCACGTAAACATAGCGGCCGGATTTGGACACGCGAGAGATGTGCACGGCATAACCGGTCTTGACGATGCCCCAGATTTTCTTGGTGTCGCCATCGATCAGCGCCACTTCGCCGGTATCGCGCAACGTCACCGAGAACACATTCTTCAGGTTGACCTTGCTCATCGGCTTCTTGGGACGATCTTCCGGCTTGATGACCAGCTTCCAGCTCTTCAACATGTCCTGCATGCCAAACTCTGGCGGCGTATCCGGCACCTGTTGTATATAGGTAGCCATGTTCGAGATTTCCTCTTTGGTGAGGATGTCGTCGAAGTTCACCATGCCGCCCTCAGTACCGTAGGAGATGATCTTCTCCAGACGGCTTTGCCCCAGTTTCTGGGAGTTAACCGGCTCCAGATTCTTGCCTGTCGCGCCTTTACGCAAAATGCCATGACAGCCGGCACAGCGCTCGAAATAAATCGTCTTGCTGGCCTCCTTGGCGGCTGGAGACAGCGTCGGCTCCTGGGCGTTGGCTACATTAAAGGCTCCAGCCACAGCTACTGCCAGTACGGAAAAAGCAAGTTTCATCATCATCCCCCCTCTTCGGTCAAGTAAAGTAAATGTCATCCTGCATTTCAAATCCTGGGCAAATCCATTGGCGCCCAGCACCTACATGAAAACCATGAATGAATATTCCTCTTCCAACACCCAGGGAACATTGACCTAAATCAAGATTCCCTGATCTTTTTTATGGTTATTGGTTGCATCTGCTGTGTTGGGACATATTTCCTGCCAGGATTCGTACCTGCCTGCGGCGCCCCAACGAAATGCACAGTATCATGCCGCTGAAGTAAAGCAATGTCGGCACTTCCGGTGGAACCGGCGTAACGCCTTCACCTGTTTGGATTGTCAACCCCGTATCTCAAGCTACGATAGCCTTGACATAAGTCAAGGCATCCCAGGACCGGACCCTGTAGATTTCTGCCTTGCACTATTTGAATACGAAGGAAATTCCGTTGGAAACGATCAGCGTATATCTAAGCTCGGACCATCGTTGCTGCGATGACTATTTCGCAACAGCGGAAGACCATGCGGCTAAGCGGAACTGGGCTGCAGCCACTGCGAGCTTTGAACAGTTCCGCTCCACCATGTCGCATCACTTCGAAATGGAGGAACACGTACTTTTCCCCGCATTCGAGCAGGAAACCGGGATCACACAGGGCCCCACGCAGGTCATGCGCATGGAACATGAGCAGATGCGCGAGCTATTCGCTCGCATGGCCGCCGCCGTTACGGCACAGGATGCCGATGAATATGCCGGGCTGTCCGAAACGCTGTTGATCCTGCTGCAGCAACACAATCTCAAGGAGGAAAATGTGCTCTACCCCATGTCGGAGCAGGCATTCGGTTCCAGGGGTGAAGCGGTGCTGCAGCAGATGAAAGAAATGTCCACCGTCGCCTGATTGAATATGGCTGCCGAAATCACCCTTGATGTACGCGGTCTTGAACCGCCCGAGCCGATGGTCAAAGTGCTGGACGCACTTGAAACCATGCCGCCCGGGGACAGCCTGCGCATGGTGCACAACCGTGAGCCCTTCCCCCTGTACGGCATATTGCAGCAGGACGGTTATCAATACCGCACCGAAACCTTTGCCGACGGCCACTTTGAAATAGTTATCTGGCGGTGAACGCGCCCGCTTCCGGCCTGTCGCTGGAACAGGCACCGCCGATTTCCGTTCCCTTCCGGTTTTTTCTCAGCGCCCCATTGTTTCTGCTGCTGGCGGCGCTGCTAGTCCTGGTTTCGGGTCCGCAGGCACTGGCGTCACGCTGGACGCCTGCCCTGCTTGCACTGACCCACCTGATCACGCTGGGTTTTTTATCCATGACCATGATCGGCGCGCTCATGCAGCAACTGCCTGTGGTGGCGGGCGCACCCATGCGACGGCAGCAGGTGGTGGCCTGGATGGTGCATATTCCATTGCTGGCAGGGACGTTGATGCTGGTGTCGGGTCTGTTTTATTCCCAGACCGCCCTGCTCAGGCTCGCCATATTTCCATTGGGGTTTGCATTCAGTACCTTCCTGGTTGCCGCGGCCGGCAGTCTGTCCGCTTCGCAAGTGCACCATGCCACCACCCGCGCCATGCGTTTTGCCGGAACAGCCCTGGCCCTGGCCGCCGGGCTGGGCATCACGCTTGCCGGTACGCTGGGCGGTTATTTCAATCTCCCGCTCAATGAACTGATCGGTCTGCATGTGGGATGGGGCTTGCTGGGATGGGTCGGCTTGCTGGTGATGGGCGTGGCGTATCAGGTCGTGCCCATGTTCCAGTTGACGCCGGCCTACCCTGCCCGCCTCACCCGATGGCTGGGCGGCTCGGTGTTCCTGCTGCTGTGCGGATGGTCACTGGCGCCGCAACTGCCCCTGCCGCTGGCAACCTGGGGAACATCGCTCACCGCTGCCGGCCTGGCCATCGGCTTCGCACTGTTTGCAGGCACGACCCTGTATTTGCACAAGAAAAGACGCCGCAAACTCGTCGATGTCACCCTCCGGTTCTGGCGTACTGGCATGCTCAGCCTGCTGGCCGCCATTGCGCTCTGGACAACCGCACACCTGACGTCTGCAATCGCCGACGATCCACGTTATCCGATCGCACTGGGGATCCTGTTCATGTTTGGCTTCGCGATATCGGTGGTCATCGGCATGCTGTACAAGATCGTGCCGTTCCTGGTCTGGCTTCATCTGCAAAGCAGGCTGCCCAGGGACAAACCCGCCCCCAACATGAAACAGATCATTCCCGACCATGGGTCGCGGCGACATTGGTGGATGCACATGGCAACTTTGCTGCTGCTGCTCGGCAGCATGGCATGGCCGCAACTGGTTTACCCGGCCGGCCTGAGCCTGGGACTGGCTTCCTGCATGCTGTGGCTGAATCTGCTTGCCGCCACACGGCTGTATCGACAACTTGCCCGCTGATGGCCCAGCTATAACGTGAACATCTGGCCCTGCTGCAGCGCCGTCAACGGCCAGTCAGGCGCAGCCGCACGCAGTTCATCCATGATGGCCGCCTCGTTGCCCGGCTTCAGGTGGGTGATCCAGACTTGCGGTCGCACACGCAATTCATGCAATTGCGCCGCCAGCGAATCCGGCCAATGGTGCTTGGATGCCAGGGCAATATCAGCGAGTGCGTTTTCGAATGACGTTTCGATGATGAGGTGGCGCAGATCGGGAATGGCATTGAGTGCTTCGGCGAACGCTTCGCTGCTGGTGGTGTCGCCGCTGAATACCAGGCTGCCACCTGCCCCGCTGATCTGAAAGGCGCAGGCCGGCACCACATGATTGACCGGCAGCGGCGTAAAGGTGCGTGCGCCCAAGGCCAGTTTTTCACTCATCTGCAAGGGCTCGAACTGCAGCCACGGTAGCTCGGCACTGGGTATTTCACGGAAGTCCGGCCACACGTGCCAGTTGAACATGTGCTTCGCCAGCACTTCAAGCACTTCGGGCAGCGCATGCACAATGACGGGCGTAGTGCGCATTTCGCCCACGGCATCGAGCAGCAGCGGCAGGCCCAATACGTGATCGAGGTGGGCATGGGTCAGGACCACATGGTCGATCACCAGCAGCTCATCCAGGCTGAGGGTGGTGATACCAGTGCCGGCGTCGATCAGGATGTCGTCATCGATCTTGAAGCAGGTAGTGTGGCGTCCGCTGCCGATGCCGCCGCTGCAGCCGAGTATGGTCAGTTTCATCGTTGTTCTTGTCGTGTCTATTTAGTGGTGTAGACGAATACGCCATCCCAGTCTGCAGGTGGCGGGGCTGCGCGGAAATGCGCGATGCGTTCGAGGTAGATGTCGTAGAGCGTGCGCGGTGCGCGTTCGTTGAGTGCGCGCAGGGCGGATTCGGCCGTGTCCCAGTCCTGTTTCTGATAACTCGCAAACACGGCTTCAAAGTCGGCGGCGTTTTTCTTCAGCGTCTCGTCCAGACCCGCCTTCACGCCCAGCGGTTCATAAATTGCCACCGGGGTTTCCTTGCCCTTGACGCGCACATCGTCGATCTTCATGAAAGCATGCACAGGGTCGGCCTCGACGGTGGGCTGGGTGACCAGGATACCGACACCGTATTGCTTGGTAATGCCTTCCAGACGCGAGCCCAGGTTCACCGCGTCGCCCATGACCGTGTAGGACATGCGAAATTCCGAGCCCATGTTGCCAACGCTCATGCGCCCGGTATTGGCGCCGACGCCGATCTGCACCTCGGGCCAGCCCCGTGCGGCAAATTCCTGGTTGAGTTGCGGCAACGCAGCCTGCATGTCGAGCGCGGTCTGCACCGCGCGGGGCGCGTGATCGGCAAGATCCACCGGTGCGTTCCAGAACGCCATGATGGCGTCGCCGATGTACTTGTCGATGGTGCCGCGCTGCTGCTGCACGATACGCGTCATGGTTGACAGATAGGCGTTCAGAACTTCGGCCAGCTCAGTCGGCGAGAGCTTTTCCGAGAAATTGGTAAAGCCCCGGATATCGGAAAACAGCACGGTCATGTCGCGCGACTGGCCGTCCATGGTGTAGTGCGCCGGATCCTGGCTCATTTCGGCGGCGAGTTCAGGCGGCACGTACTGGCCGAACAGCTTGGTCATCTGGCGCTTGTTGCGGCTCTCGGCAAAAAAGCCGTAGGCGGTGTTGAACGCATACAGACCTAGCACGGTAATCATCGGCGCAGCCATCGGCACCACCCAGAAGCGCGTCCAGGCTGCCGCATAGGCGGCGAGCAGCAGCGCCAGCAAACCCATGCTGACCATCAGTCCAATGATCGGGTTGAAGCGCAGCAATACGAGGGTG
>JANJUT010000235.1 GCA_024710445.1 Thiobacillus sp. | reverse complement strand
TGAAGCTGGCGGCAGGCCTCCGTCAGCACCCATTGACCGATATCATTGATCAGCCCGGTTTCCTCGGCCAGCGGGACAAACTCAAGGGGCGAGACCAGGCCGCGCTCAGGATGCTCCCAGCGCACCAGGGCTTCAAATCCAAGCACCTCGCCTGTGCTTGCTTCGACGATGGGCTGATAATGCACACGCATTTCCGCACGCTCCACCGCCCGGCGCAGTTCCGATTCCAGTGTCAGCTGTGCCACGGCGTGCAGGTGCATGCCTTCATCAAACAAAACCGACTGCCCCGTGCCCTTGGATTTTGCGCGGTACATCGCCGTATCCGCGTTACGCAGCAGGTCGGGCCCATGATGGTCGTCAGGTGCAGCGATCGCAATGCCGATGCTTGTGGAAACAAAGATCTCGCGTCCTTCAAGCATGATCGGCGGTTGCAACGCAGTGTGCAGCCGCTCGGATACGCGCAGCGCATCAGCGGGCTCCACCACGTCTTCGAGCAGAATCGTGAATTCGTCGCCGCCCATGCGGGCAACGGTATCCTCGGGCCGCATGCAGGCACGGATGCGCTCGCTCACCTCAAGCAGCAATTGATCGCCCAGGGTATGGCCCAGGCTGTCATTGATCGTCTTGAAACGGTCGATGTCCATGTAGAGCACAGCGCAGCGCAGTGCAGGATGACGCTCACTGAAGCTCAGGCATTGTTCCAGACGGTCCATGAACAAGGTCCGGTTCGGCATGCTGGTCAGGTCATCGTGATAGGCGTGATAGCGCAACTGCTGCTCGACCTGATGCCGCTGGATCATGCCGCTCAGGGCATGTGCGGCGGCCGTGATGAACTGCACCTCTTCGGGAGTCTGCTGATGGTGTTCATCCAGATAAATGTTCAGCACACCCAGCAACGCCCCATCGAACAGGATGGGGGCGCAATAGTGCCCATGCTCCGCCATGCCGGGGAAATGAACTTCGTGCCGATCGTCGAGGCAATCGACAAACAGCAATTCGCGGGTTTCCGCCGCCCGCCCACACAGGCAATGCCCCATCTTGATCGTGGCACAGGTCTGCTCGATGTACGCCGACAACCCATGCATGGCGGCCATGCGCAGGTTTCCGGATGTGCCATCGGTCAGGAAGATGCTGCCGGAGCCTTTCAATGCCAGCCAGGGTGTCGAAAGAATCAGTTCCAGAGAAAATTGCAAACGCTGTTCGAAAGGGTCCGGGCGCATGGCGGTTTCCAGCAATTCCGCCAGAATCCGTTGCGTGTGATAGTCCCGGTTGATCTTGTCGACCGCGGCCTTGCGTTCGCTGATGTCGCGCACATAGGCGCTGAAACAGGGCACCCCGGCGGCAGTGATGCGTGAAATGGAGATCTCGATGGGAAACTCATGACCGTCACGGTGCAGGCCGACCAGTTCGACACGGCGGCCGATCAATACGGTCGCGCCATTCTCCAGACTGCGCTTCAGACCCTCCAAATGCTGGTCATGGAAGCGTTCCGGAATGATGGTTTCCGAAAGCGAACGCCCCAGTGCCTCATCGCGCGGCCAGCCAAATATCTGCTCGGCCTGGGCATTCCAGTCGATGATCACATTGTTGGCATTGATCGCGATGATGCCATCAAGCGAGGCACCGAGGATTGCCCGCGTGCGATCCTCGTGCTCCTCCAGTGCTTGATGAATGGCTTGATGCTCATCGATGCGCCGCCGCAACTGGCGGGCACTCACCCCAATTCCGGTGACACCGAACAACCAGAGCACGCCATGTCCGAACGCCAGCCCGCTGACACGCCGGTCGGCCGCTGCATTGAGCGGCGCGAGCGGTACCGACACGCTGACGCCGCCGGCCAGATCACCTTTCTGATAACCCTGCTGGACATGGCAGGCCAGGCACTTCTGCCCCATATTCATGGGCCGGATCAGGCGCAGATAGGGTTTTCCCTCAATTTCTGCGATTCCCGTGACTTCCTTGGCGCCCTGGCTGAACTGCACCAGCGCCCGGGCCTCCCAGTCATCGGGGTAATTGATGGGATTGATTGGGTTGATGCCGCTCAGGTGACCACGTGTGCCATCGTTCTTGTTGGCCAGATCATTAAACTGGCGCACCATCAGCGCCGGATTGATAAGCGTCAACAGGCGTCCCGACGGTGTGCGCACATCGCGTTCCGGCATATTGGCCACATAGGGGTCGGGAGGCGTCTCCGGAGTGACGGGTACATAGACGCCACCATGCCTGGTAGCCCAGTTGCGGAAAGCGAGATCCTTGAAGAAATTGGCACGCAATTCGATTTGGGCCTGTTCGAGTACCAGTTCGCGCACCTGCGCGATATTCCAGACCAGAGAAACGGCGACCACCCCCGTCCAGAAAACCGCCAGCGCGATCGCCCACGACGAAACCGGCACACTGGAGGTATGCGCCACGGTGTGACTGCCGTCTTCCACTACCCGTCCACCCATCGACAAACGTCCGAATCTCTGGTTGATTCATACCATTACGACAGTAACACTGCTGGCTTTAATGTTTTAACAGCATGAAGGGCAGAACCGGCAACCGTCATGGCACAGCACGCAACAGGGATTCAACCAGTTCTCGGATCATCCTCTCCTCGTTGGCCACCATCCGCAGTATGGGTCGGGAACCCTCTGCCTGGATCATGTCCCGGTTGTCCCGGTTGGCTTCGGCATCAAGTGAAAAACCAAGAAATCCAAGCGGATCGCAAATGCGGGCACGGATCTGCGGCGCGTGCTCGCCGATCCCGCCGCTGAACACCAGCGCATCGATGCCACCGGCCTTGGCGGCAAACCCGCCGATAGCGGCGCACACCTGACGGCAGAAATACGCCACCGCAAAACCGGCTGCCTCGCTGGGACTCGCCAGCAGCGCCGCCATGTCGCTGCTTTCCCCGCCGGACAGCGCGAGCAGCCCCATGTGGTGATAAACCAGATCGCTCAACGACGCATGGTCATGCCGTCTCGCCAGTTCGAGCATGACGCCGGGATCGAGGTCGCCGCTGCGCGTGCCCATGGGAATGCCGCCTGCCGGCGTGTAGCCCATGCTGGTGTCCACGGATTGCAGATTGTCCAGCAGGCACAGGCTGGCACCGGACCCCAGATGCGCAACCACGATGCGGCCGCGTGCGCCCTCTCCCAGCAGCGACGGCAACCGGGAAGCGATATGCGCATAGTTGAGGCCATGAAAGCCATAGCGGCGCATCCCCAGCGTCTGCGGGATCGGCAGGCGGCGCGCCAGTTCCGGCAAGGTGTGATGGAACGCAGTATCAAAGCAGGCTACCTGCGGCACATCAAAACGCGCCCGGCACCGTTCCACCCCGAGCAGGTTGCCCGGCAGGTGCAGCGGCGCCAACGGAATCAGGCCGCGCAGCCGCTCGATCTCGGCCTCATCCAGCATGCGCGCCGCATCGCGTGTCTCGCCGCCGTGGACAAAGCGATGACCGACTGCATCCGGTGACTCATCGCCCAGGTCCTTCAGCAGCGCATCGAAGGCTTCTGTCTGATCGGCCTGCCTGGTGTGCCAGTCACGGCGCGTGCCGTCTGCTCGAAACAGGCTGGCCTTGAGGCTGGAGGAGCCGCTGTTGATCGTGAGAATGGTTCGGCTCACTGCGGCCATTTCCAGTTGCGGATCTCGGGCATGTCCTCGCCGTACTGGTGGATGTATTGCGTGTGCTCGTTGAGCTTGTCGCGCATGCATTGCTTGATATGGGCGGCCTGGGCCTGCAATTCCGGCACACGGGTGGCGACATCCATCACCAGATGAAAGCGGTCGAGGGTATTGAGCACCACCATGTCGAACGGCGTGGTGGTGGTGCCCTCCTCCTTGTAGCCGCGTACATGCAGGTTGCCGTGATTGGTGCGGCGATAGGTGAGCCGGTGTATCAGCCAGGGATAGCCGTGATAGGCAAAGATGATCGGCTTGTCGGTGGTGAACAGGCTGTCGAATTCCTTGCCCGGCAAGCCGTGCGGGTGTTCCTCACTGGGTTGCAACGTCATCAGGTCGACCACGTTGATGAAGCGGATTTTAAGATCAGGCGTGAGCTGGTGCAGGATATCGATCGCCGCCAGCATTTCCAGCGTCGGCACGTCGCCCGCTGCGACCAGCACCACGTCGGGTTCGCCGTCCTGGTCGTTGCAGGCCCATTCCCACATGCCGATACCGGCGCTGGCATGATTGATCGCGGCGGCCATATCGAGCCATTGCTGCTGGGGCTGCTTGCCGGCGACGATGACATTGACCAGGTCGCGGCTCCTCAGGCACTGGTCGGCAACATAGAGCAGGGTATTGGCATCCGGCGGCAGATAGACGCGGATGATATCGGCCTTCTTGTTCATCACGTGATCGATAAAGCCGGGATCCTGATGCGAGAAGCCGTTGTGGTCCTGACGCCAGACATGCGAAGTCAGCAGAATGTTGAGCGAGGCGATGGGCCGCCGCCAGGGAATCTCGCCGCACACCTTGAGCCATTTGGCATGCTGGTTGAACATCGAATCAACGATGTGGATGAAGGCTTCGTAACAGGAGAACAGTCCATGGCGTCCGGTCAGCAGATAGCCTTCGAGCCAGCCCTGGCAGGCATGCTCGGAAAGGATTTCCATCACCCGGCCATCCGGCGCGAGATGGTCGTCATCGTCGAAACGCTCGGCCATCCAGGCGCGGTCGGTGACCTCGAACAGCGCGCCCAGCCGGTTGGAACTGGTTTCGTCCGGGCCGAAGACGCGAAAGTTGTCGGTGTTGCTGCGCATCACGTCACGCAGGAAGTTTCCCATCGTCCGGGTCGATTCTCCCGTCACGCCGCCGGATGCGGGCACGTCCAGCCTGTAGCTGCGGAAATCCGGTAGCCGCAGGTCGCGCAGCAGCTTGCCACCGTTGGCATGCAGGTTCGCTCCCATGCGCCGCTCACCGCGCGGCGCCAGCTCGGCCAGTTCCGGCTTGAGCCGGCCATCGGACTCGAACAGGGTTTCCGGCCGATAGCTGAGCATCCATTGTTCAAGCAACTGCACGTGCTCCGGCTTGCTCATGTCGCTGAATGGCACCTGGTGCGAACGCCAATAGCCTTCAGTTTTCTTGCCG
>JANJUT010000286.1 GCA_024710445.1 Thiobacillus sp. | reverse complement strand
TGCACTGGTTTTGTTTGGCGCCAAGGGCGATCTGGCCCGGCGCAAGATTTTTCCGGCCTTGTACGCCATGCTGCAGCACGGCCGCACGCTTCCGCCGATAGTCTGTGTGGCTTACTCTCCCGGATGGGACCTGGAAAAAGTCCGCGCCCACGCCCATGACGGCATTGCCCAGTTTGGCGGCGGGGTGGACGAGTCGGTATTTCGCAACCTCTCCAGTTTGCTGACCTACATCAACGGGGATTACGAAGATCCCGCCACCTTCGAGGCGTTGCGCCGCGCGCTTGAGGGCCGCAGCCGCCCCCTGCACTACTTTGCCATTCCGCCGTCGATGTTTCCCGTAGTGGTGCGCGGGCTGGCAGGCGCCAACTGCACCGAAAACGCGCGCGTGGTGGTCGAAAAACCATTTGGACGCGACCTGGAATCGGCCCGCTCGCTCAACGCAACCCTGTATGAAGCGCTGCCGGAATCCAGCATTTTCCGCATCGACCACTACCTCGGCAAAGAAGCCGTGCAGAACATCCTCTATTTCCGCTTTGCCAACTCCTTCCTCGAACCGATCTGGAACCGCAACCATATCCGGCAGATCCAGATCACGATGGCGGAATCCATCGGGGTCGAGGGACGCGGACGTTTCTATGATTCCGTCGGCGCGATCCGCGATGTCCTGCAAAACCACCTGCTGCAGGTGCTGGCCCTGCTGGCGATGGAGCCGCCCCTGGGGACCAGTGCAGAAGCCATCCGCGATGAGCAGGCCAAACTGCTCAAGGCCATCCGCCCGCTGGCGCCCGGCGACATCGTTCGCGGGCAATACGAAGGCTATCGGAACGAGGAGGGCGTGGCGCACGGCTCGGACACCGAAACCTTCACCGCCGTGCGCTTCTTTGTCGATTCCTGGCGCTGGGCCGGCGTGCCTTTCATTGTGCGCACGGGCAAGAAGCTGCCAATCACCACCACCGAGATTCGCGCCGAATTCCAGTTGCCGCCGCAGCGGGTTTTCGCACTGTCCGAGGCCGGACCGCTGGCCACCAATTATCTGCGCATGCGCCTGTCGCCCACGGTGTCCATCGCCCTGGGCGCCCGCACCAAGAACGCGGGGGATCGAATGGTAGGCCGGCCGGTGGAGCTCTATGTCTGCAACAATCACCCTGACGAAATGAGCGCCTATGAGCGCCTGCTCGGCGATGCGCTGGACGGCGAAGCCATGCTGTTCGCACGGCAGGATGCCGTCGAAGCCTCGTGGAACGTGGTTGAGTCGGTGCTGGAACGACGTGACCCGGCCTATCCCTATGAACCCGGCACATGGGGGCCGCAGGAAGCCGATCTGCTGCTTGCCGGCGGACGCTGGCACAACCCGCGGCCGCCACAAGGCTAAAGAAGCACCCATAAAAAACCGCGCATATTTCGCGCGGTTTTTTATTGCGCCGCAATCCAGAATGGTCGCGGCAAGCTCTCAACCCGATCCGGTCAGCGCCGCATCGAATCGAAGAACTCGCTGTTGTTCTTGGTTGCGCGCATCTTGTCGAGCAGGAATTCCATCGCTTCCATGTCGTCCATTGGATACAACAGCTTGCGCAGCACCCACACCTTTTGCAGGATGTCGTGCGGCATCAGCAGTTCTTCGCGACGCGTGCCGGAGCGGTTGACGTTGATCGCCGGATACTGGCGCTTCTCGGCCATCTTGCGGTCCATGTGGATTTCGAGGTTGCCGGTGCCCTTGAATTCTTCGTAGATCACATCGTCCATGCGGCTACCGGTTTCAACCAGCGCGGTGGCCAGGATGGTCAGGCTGCCGCCTTCCTCGATGTTGCGCGCGGCGCCGAAGAAGCGCTTCGGCTTCTGCAGCGCGTTGGCGTCGACACCACCGGTCAACACCTTGCCGGAAGCCGGCTGCACCGTGTTGTAGGCGCGTGCCAGACGGGTGATGGAGTCGAGCAGGATCACCACGTCCTTCTTGTGCTCGACCAGGCGCTTGGCGCGCTCGATCACCATTTCGGCAACCTGCACGTGACGGCTGGCAGGTTCGTCGAAGGTGGAGGCCACGACTTCGCCGCGCACGGTGCGGCTCATCTCGGTCACTTCTTCCGGGCGCTCGTCGATCAGCAGCACGAACAGCACGACATCGGGATGGTTGGAACTGATGGCGTGGGCGATGTGCTGCAGCATCACCGTCTTGCCGGTTTTGGGCGGCGCCACCAAGAGGCCGCGCTGGCCTTTGCCGATCGGCGCGACGATGTCGATCACGCGGCTGGTGATGTTTTCCTCGGCCTTGATGTCGCGCTCCAGCTTGAGCGGCTTGTCCGGATGCAGCGGGGTGAGGTTTTCAAACAGGATCTTGTTCTTGCTCGCCTCGGGCGGCTCGCCGTTGATCAGGTCGAGCTTGGTCATCGCCGAATAGCGCTCGCCATCCTTGGGCGTGCGGATCTCGCCCTCGATCTTGTCGCCGGTATGCAGGTTGAAACGGCGGATCTGCGACGGCGACACATAGATGTCGTCGGTGTTGGCGAGATACGAGGTTTCCGGCGATCTCAGGAACCCGAATCCATCCGGCAGCACCTCCAGCACGCCATCGCCATAAATGCTCTCGCCGCGCTTGGCCAGGGTTTTCAGGATGGTGAAGATCAGTTCCTGTTTGCGAAAACGGTTGGCATTGTCGATGCCATTGGTGGCGGCAATTTCGAGCAGTTCGGTGATGGGCTTTTGCTTGAGTTCGGAAAGATGCATGGGAGAGGCCTGAGTAGGCTCGCTTGAAAGAGCCGGATGGGGAGGGGGTGGGGCCGGACGGGGCTGCTTGTTGGCGGCGCGCCGACGCGCCGTCCGGGGAAACTTGGTATTAGATGTTGCTGTCAACGAACGCGGTCAGCTGCGATTTGGACAGGGCGCCGACCTTGGTGGCTTCGACGTTGCCGTTCTTGAAAATCATCAGGGTGGGGATGCCGCGAATGCCGAACTTGGGCGGGGTCGCCTGGTTTTCATCGATATTGAGTTTGCACACCTTGAGCTTGCCGGCGTATTCCTTGGCCACTTCATCGAGAATCGGCGAGATCATCTTGCAGGGACCGCACCAGTCCGCCCAATAATCCACCAGCACGGGAACGCCGGCCTGCAGGACTTCCTGTTCGAAAGAATCGTCGGATATGTAATGAACATGTTCGCTCATCGATGAAGCTCCTATTGAAGAATTGGGTTGGCCGGATGCGGCCTGGAAAATTTTGGAAGGTGGTAATGCTGGAAAATTCGGTTTTGTGCCGATATGCTACATCAAAATTGCCGCATGCAAGCATCCGGCTGTTTTCTCAATATTCAAGGTAAACACAAATGACTTATGTTGTAACCGAAGCCTGCGTGAAGTGTAAATACACGGATTGTGTCGATGTCTGCCCGGTGGACTGTTTCCACGAAGGCCCCAACTTCCTCGTCATCGACCCCGAAGAGTGCATTGACTGCACCCTGTGCGTGGCCGAATGCCCGGTCGAGGCGATTTATGCCGAGGATGACGTACCGGACGACCAGCGCGCCTTCATCGCGCTGAACGCCGAACTCGCCAAGGGGTGGAAAGTCATCATCGAGCGCAAGGACCCGCCCGCGGACGCCGACGAGTGGGCTGGCGTCAAAGACAAGCTGCAGTATCTGGAACGCTGAATCCGGTGGGAATCGTGACGATTCCCCCAAGGAAACGCTGAACAAGTCCTTCGACAGGCTCAGGACGAACGGCAAGCAACTGATTCCGTTCGTGGTTAAGTAATGACTTGGCACAGGGTCATCGTGCTTAGTCAATACTTAGTCGTTCCATCAGAGCTGGTCGAATCACACAGCAAACCAGCTTGTTCAGCATCTCCCTAAGGGGCACCGATCCAATTTGGGCTGAAGCCCGGGTGAAGTCATGCGCCCTGAGCGGCGGTTCGCTGCCGCACGCCGTTGCCCGCGCACTACTCGAACAATACGCCGACTGCCTGCCCGATCTGTCCGGGCTGACGGTGCTCGTCCCCAACCACCGGGCCGGCCAGGATTTTGCGCGGGTTCTGGCGCAAGCCGCCGGCTTGCCCGTGCTGATTCCGCCGCGCATCACGCCACTCAAAAGCTGGGCGCAAACCGTGGCCGACGAGCGCAGCGAACCGCAGGCGCGACGCCTGGCACGGCTGCATGGCGTGCTGCGTGGCCTTGGCTGGCTTGGCAATATCGACAAGTGGGCGCTCGCCAACGAGCTGTTGCAACTGGCCGACGAACTCTCCGCCGCGCGGCTGGGCGGCGACATCGGCTCGCAGATTCGCGCATTGCACGCCAACGCACTTGATCATGAAACGGCGCTCATCGAAGCCGTGTGGCAAGCGCTCAACACCGGCGGCCAGGACCCGCAAGCGCGCTATGCCCGCGCGCTCGACACATGCCTGGCGCATGTCCGGTCCGCAGCACAACCCATCTATGGCTACGCCCTGGGCAGGCTCACCGCCATCGAACAGCAGTTTCTCGACCGCTGTACCGAGCACGCTCCGGTCACGCTGTTTGAGCTGGCGGCCGATGGTCCCATCGCCCACACCCTGCATCAGGCGTGGCAACACACCGAGCCGCCGCTGCGCCAGCGCGCCGCCGCACTGGCCGCGCATCACCCGGCCTCCCCGGTCATTACGCATGTCACGCTGTGTCCGGCACCGCATCTCGAAGCCGAAGCGCGCGCGGTCGCGACCTGGGTGGCCGGGCAATTACAAGCGGGCAAACGCGACCTTGCCCTGATCGCGCTCGACCGCGAAACCGCGCGCCGGGTACGCGCCCTGCTCGAACGCATGGACGTGCTGGTGGCCGACGAAACCGGCTGGACGCTGTCGACCACCGCCGTCGCTGCCGTGATCGACCACTGGCTCGAATGTGTCTCGGGCGACTTTCCGCATGTCGAACTGCTCGACCTGCTGAAATCACCTTTTCTGCTGGGTGAGTTGGCCGGGCGGCAGGATCAGGTACTGCAACTCGAACTCGCGCTGCGTCGCCAGGGCGTCGCGCAGGGCATGACCGACATCCTGCGGCTGGTGCAGACCGAGTTTGGCGAACTGCCGCCGTGGCTGGCCGCGCTGTTTGGCGCCAGACAAAACTTTGCGCAGAATCGCGCGCCGCTGGCCGTCTGGCTCAGCCGGCTGACCGACAGCCTCACGGCAATCCATGCCGTCACGCCGCTCAAGGCCGACGCTGCTGGCGCCCACATGCTCGACACGCTGGAAACCCTGCGCCACGACCTGGCCGACGACAGCGAAAAATACAGCTTCAGCGAATGGCGGCGCTGGCTCAATCTGGCACTGGAGTCCGACAGCTTCATCGACGACAGCGTGGCCAGCCCCGTCGTGCTGACCTCGCTGCCCGCCGCGCGCGGGCGTGTGTTCGAAGCCGTGGCCACCATCGGTGCCGACGCCCGGCACCTGCCTGCGCGACCCGCACCCGGCCTGTTCAGCCAGGCCACCCGCGCCCGGCTCGGCCTGTCCACCGCAAGCGACGAGGCCGAAGCGGCCATCACCGATCTGATGCACCTGCTGGCGCAGGGGCCCGCGCTCATCAGCTGGCGGGCCTGGAACAACGACGAGCCCAACCCCGCCTCACCGCTGGTGCTGCGCTTGCAGGCGCTGCACCACGCCGCCTGGGGATGCGACCTGCCAGAACAAACCGGCGGCGAGCCGCCCACCCAGCCCAGCCCGCTACCCGACGCCAGC
>JANJUT010000257.1 GCA_024710445.1 Thiobacillus sp. | reverse complement strand
TATTCCAAGAATCGCATCACGGAAGAGACCATGGGTCTGTTGGTGCGTCTGGCTGAAGAGGCAGACGTGGTGGGCTGGCGCGAGCGCATGTTTAACGGTGAGAAAATCAATAACACGGAAAACCGCGCGGTACTGCATGTGGCGCTACGCAATCGCAGCAATCGCCCGGTGGTGGTCGATGGCGAGGATGTGATGCCCAAGGTGAATGCGGTCATTGAGCGCATGGGCGTCTTTGCCGAGCAGGTACGGAGCGGGCAGTGGCGAGGCTACACCGGCGAGCGCATCACCGATGTGGTGAATATCGGTATCGGCGGTTCCGATCTGGGACCGCAGATGGTGGTTCAGGCCTTGAAGCCGTATCGCCATCCACGCCTGAAAGTGCATTTCATTTCCAATATCGATGGTGCCCACGTCAAGGAAACGCTGGAGTCGCTCAACCCTGAAACGACCCTGTTCATCGTGTCGTCGAAAACGTTTACCACGCAGGAAACCATGACCAACGCGCATTTTGCGCGCAGCTGGTTTCTGGCGCAGTCGCAGGAAACGAAACATATCGCGCAGCATTTCGTGGCGGTTTCGACCAACAGCGAATCGGTCGCGGCTTTTGGCATCGACCCGGCGCATATGTTTGAGTTCTGGGATTGGGTGGGTGGCCGCTATTCGCTGTGGTCGGCGATAGGCTTGTCGATCGTGCTGGCAGTCGGCTCGGAGCGTTTCATCGAGCTTCTGGAAGGCGCGCATGACATGGATGAGCATTTCCGGCATGCGCCATTGGCGCAGAACATGCCGGTGATCCTTGCGCTGCTGGGGGTCTGGTACAACAACTTTTTTGCTGCCGAGTCGCATGCGATTCTGCCGTATGACCACTACCTGCGGAGCCTGCCGGCCTATCTGGAGCAGGCCGACATGGAAAGCAACGGCAAGTCGGTCGACCGGGAAGGCAAGGTGGTGGACTACGCCACCGGTTCAATCATCTGGGGCGCGACCGGAATCAACGGCCAGCACGCGTTTTACCAGTTGCTGCACCAGGGCACCAAGATGATTCCGGCCGATTTTATCGTGTCGATTGATCCGCCGACCGATCTGCACAAGCATCACGATATTCTCATCGCCAATTTTCTGGCGCAGACTGAAGCGCTGATGCGCGGCCGCACGCGCGAGGAAACCGTGAGTGAGTCGGGGGCGTCGGGGAATGGTCAGTTCATCCAGCATAAGGTTTTCGAGGGCAATCATCCGAGCAACGCGTTTCTGGTGCAGAAGATCACGCCGCATGCACTGGGCATGCTGGTCGCACTGTATGAACACAAGATCTTTGTGCAAGGCGTAATCTGGAACCTGAATTCATACGACCAGTGGGGGGTGGAACTGGGCAAGCAACTGGCCAGCCGCATCCTGCCGGAACTGCATGCTGATTTGCCGGTGGCAAGCCATGATGCCTCGACCAATGCCCTGATCAATTACTATCGGCGCATGAACCACACCCATCCGGATTGAGCGGTGACAATGGCATTTATTGCGGGTGATATTGGGGGAACCAAAAGCAGGCTGGCCTGGGTGGGAAGCGACTCATCGGGTGAGCAGCAACTGCGTTTTGAGAAGGTGTATGCCAGCGCGGACTTTGCCTCGGTTGAAGCCTTGTTGCAGCAGTTCATGCGGGATGCCCAACTGAATTCGCCGCTGGACATGCTGATCCTGGCGGTTCCCGGGCCGGTGCTGAATCAGCGGGCCGCATTGACCAATCTCGCCTGGACACTGGATGCGCCCGCGTTGCAGCAGGCGCTGGGCATTCCAGGCGTACGTATCATCAACGACTTCCAGGCGGCGGCGGCAGGCGTGGCCACGCTGACTGATACTGA
Organism: Thiobacillus sp.; assembly: GCA_024710445.1. Taxonomy (GTDB): domain Bacteria; phylum Pseudomonadota; class Gammaproteobacteria; order Burkholderiales; family Thiobacillaceae; genus Thiobacillus. Next base: position 7,147 of record JANJUT010000257.1, on the reverse strand, counting down.
CGTGATCACGCTCAATCCCGGCGCGCCCGAGCCGGGCGGGGTACGTGTCATCACGGGAGCCGGTACAGGGCTGGGGCTGGCGTTCATGCTGCCGGATGCCCATGGCCGCTATCAAAGTTTTGCCACCGAGGGCGGTCATGTCGACTTTGCCCCGGCCAGCGTCATGCAGACGCGGTTGCTGGATTATTTGCGGGTGCGCTATGGTCATGTGTCGTGGGAGCGCGTGGCTTCGGGTTCGGCCATGCATGACCTGTATTGTTTTTGCTGCATTGAGCACAAGCAGACGCTGCCTGCTGAAGCAGTAGACGGTGCCATGCTGGGTGTCCGGGCCGAGGCGGGTGACGAAGCCGCCGAGTCCGCGCTCGATCTGTTTATCGAGTTGTACGGTGCCTGGGTAGGCAATCTTGCCCTGCTCTACCAGCCATGGGGGGGCTTGTATATCGCAGGCGGTGTGTCGTGGCATTTGCAGTCACGGATGCAGTCGCCGCGCTTCATGGCAGCTGCCCTGGACAAGGGCCGGATGCGCAGCGTGGTCGAACGGACCCCGATTGCCCTGATTACCTGCAACCGGCTGGGGGTGCAGGGCGCAATTGCAAGCGCGATCCCGGATACCTTTGACTTTGATCGCAATACAATGAATTCCAATACGGAAAAAATCAGGAGTGGGACATGACGATTTCAAAAGATGAGCAGGCGCGACTGTACCGCTATTACACTGAACCCAAGATGGTGACGGAACTGACCCGCAAGACCCTGGCGCTGGTACTGGCGGGTGGCGAGGGGTCGCGCCTGAAGGATCTGACCGCCTGGCGCGCCAAGCCGGCAGTACCGATCGGCGGCAAGTACCGCATCATCGATTTCCCCTTGTCCAATTGCGTCAACTCGGGCATCCGTAAAATCGGCGTGCTGACCCAGTACAAGTCGCATTCGCTGATTCGCCATCTGCAACGCGCCTGGGGTTTCATGCGTGCCGAAATCGGCGAGTTCGTGGAGATCCTCCCGGCGCAGCAGCGCACCACCAAAAAGGAGTGGTACCAGGGCACCGCCGATGCGCTGTACCAGAATATCGACATCATGCAGCGGCATCACCCCGAGTATGTCCTGGTGCTGGGCGGCGATCACGTCTACACCATGGACTATTCCGAAATGCTGCTGCATCACGTTCAGACCGGTGCGGATTTCACCGTAGGCAGCATAGAAGTTCCGGTAGCCGAGGCCAGTGCCTTTGGGGTGATGACGGTGGATGAGTCCATGCGCATTACCCACTTCACCGAAAAGCCCGAGCATCCGGATTGCATCCCGGGCAAGCCCGGCATCGCACTGGTGTCGACGGGCATCTATATTTTCTCCAAGGATTTCCTCTATCAGACCCTGATCGAGGATGCTGCAAAGCCCCATTCGAGCCATGACTTCGGCAAGGACATCATCCCCTCCAAGATTGCCGATTCGCGTGCCATTGCCTACCCGTTCCGTGACAAGGAAGGGCTGCCGTCCTATTGGCGCGACGTGGGCACGCTGTATTCCTACTGGCAGACCAACATGGAACTGTGCTCGGTCGATCCCGAGTTGAATCTGTACAACCGCAACTGGCCGATCTGGACCTATCAGCCGCAATATCCGCCGGCAAAATTCATCTTTGATGATGAAGGCCGGCGCGGCGAGGCGATTGATTCGCTGATTGCAGGCGGCTGCATCCTGTCGGGTGGACGGGTCAAACGTTCGGTGCTGTTTTTTGCGACTACGGTGGAAAGCTATAGCCTGATCAAGGGCAGCGTGATCCTGCCCAAGGTCAGCATAGGCAAGCACTGCCGGATCACCCGCGCCATCATCGACAAGGGGACGGTCATTCCGGATGGAACCGTCATCGGTGAAAACCTGGTCGAGGATGCGAAACGCTTCCATGTCACCCCCGAAGGCATCGTGCTGGTTACGCCGGCCATGCTTGGGCAGAATCTGTACGCGAGGCCACAAAATGACTACGACGGCTAAATCGCTCAACGTGGTGCTGTGCTGGCACATGCACCAGCCGTATTACCGCGAAGGAATCCGGGGCATGTACCACCTGCCCTGGGTCTACCTGCACGGCATCAAGGACTACAGCGACATGGCGGCGCATCTCGAGCGTTATCCCGATATGCGTGTCGTGGTGAACTTTGCGCCGGTGCTGCTGGAGCAGCTCGACGACTACGGACTGCAACTCGGCGGCCTGCTAAAGCATGGCAAGCCTTCCCAGGACCACATGTTGAATCTGCTGTCCGGTATCGAGCGTATCCCTACGGATGTCGCCAGCCGTCAGCGCATCGTCCAGGACTGCCAGCGTTGTAATGCGCAGCGCATGATTCATCCCTATCCTGCGTTCCATCGCTTGCTGCGCATCGTGGGCGACATTGACGCGGACGCGGTCGATCAGGCCGATCTGCAATGGCATCTGGGTTACCTGTCCGAACAGTATTTTCTGGATATGCTGACCTGGTACCACCTGGCCTGGCTGGGCCACTCGCTCAGACAGCTGCCGTTGGTGAAGCGCCTGATGGCGCAGGAACGGAATTATTCCGCCGCCGACCGCCACGAACTGCTGGCCCTGATCCAGCACTGCATTGCGGGGCTCATTCCACGGTTCCGCACGCTCGCGGAACGGGGGCAGATCGAGCTGTCGATGACGCCGTACGGGCATCCCATCGTGCCCTTGCTGAACGATTTTGCCAACCTGCGCGATGCGCTGCCCGATGCGCCGGTGCCAGAAGACCCGGCCTATCCGGGCGGTGCGGAACGTGCGCGCTGGCACCTGCAACATGGGATAGCGGTATTTGAGCGCTACTTTGGCATGAAGCCGACCGGCGTGTGGTTATCGGAAGGCGGCGTGAGCGAAGACGCGCTGGCCCAGCTCGATGACATGGGCATTGCCTGGACTGCCACCGGCGAGGGCGTGTGGCGCAACAGTTGCGCCAAGTCCGGCTGTTCGCCGGACGACATAGAGTCCAGACGCACCCTGTTTTCACCCGCGCAGATCGATGGTTACAAGACGAAAGTGTTTTTCCGCGACGACGGCCTGTCTGATCTGATCGGATTCAAATACAGCGACTGGCATGCAGACGATGCCGTTGGGGATTTCATCCATCATCTGGAAAACATTTCCAGTTTCTTTGGCAAGGATGCGGACCAACAGGTGGTCTCGGTCATTCTCGATGGCGAAAACGCCTGGGAGTATTACCCGAACAATGGCCATTACTTTCTGGATGCGCTCTATGCTTCCCTGTCGAGCCATCCCACGATCAGGGTCAGCACCTTTGCCAGACAGGCTGCCGATACGCCCGCCAAGCCGATGAAGCGGCTGGCGGCTGGCAGCTGGGTGTACGGCAGCTTTTCGACCTGGATCGGCTCGGAGGACAAGAATCGCGGCTGGGAATATCTGGTTGCGGCCAAGGAGGCCTACGACAGCGTGGTGGCCGCCGGGAAGCTCAATGCCGATCAGCTGGCATTGGCCACGCGCCAGCTTGCGGTGTGCGAAGGATCGGACTGGTTCTGGTGGTTTGGCGATTACAACCCGTCAAGCAGCGTCAGCGACTTCGAACAGCTGTACCGGACCCAGCTGCGCGAGCTGTATCGCCTGCTGGGCGTGGCGCCGCCTGCGCTGCTGGATGTCCCGGTATCGAGTGGCGGGGGCTGGGCAGAAAATGCCGGCACCATGCGCAGGAATGCCGGATGAATTTCGATACGCATCGTGCCGGTCTGTTGCTGCATCCGACGTCGCTGCCGTCGGGCACGCTGGCTGACGCCGAGCGCTGGCTGGATTTTCTGCAGGCAGCCGGGATAAGGGTGTGGCAGATGCTGCCGCTGGGTTTGCCGCTGGTGGGGTTGTCGCCTTATCAGTGCGCATCCGCTTTTGCGGTCAATCCGGCTTTGTTTCCCGAGACGCAGGTCGACATGCATCACTTTGCCGGCTGGTGCGCAAAACAGCGTCACTGGCTCAATGACTATGCGCGTTTCATCATCATCAAGCGCGAGCATGGTGGGCTGACCTGGACCGAGTGGCCGCGAGCATTGCGCGACCGCGATCCGCAGACGCTGGCGGCATTTGACGCCGCCCATGCCGATGCATTGCAAGCCGTGATGGTTGAGCAATATCACGCCGATGTGTGCTGGCAGGCGATGCGCGCCAGAGCGGCGGCGCGCGGGATCCAGTTGTTTGGCGACATGCCGATTTTTGTGGCGCACGACAGTGCCGACGTGTGGGCGCAACGTGATCAGTTTTTGCTGGATGACGACGGCCATCCGACGCTGGTAGCAGGTGTGCCGCCCGACTATTTTTCCGAAACGGGGCAACGCTGGGGCAATCCGCACTACAACTGGCCTGCGATGCAGGCTGACAATTTCACCTGGTGGCGGGCGCGTTTGCGGGCGCATTTCGACTGGTTCGACCTGGTGCGCATCGACCATTTCCGTGGCCTGGCCGCAGCCTGGGAGATTCCGGCGAGTGAGCCCACGGCCATCCATGGCGAGTGGGTCAAGGCGCCGGGCGCCGAACTGCTGCAGGCGATCGTCGACGAAATGGGTGATCTGCCTCTGGTGGCTGAAGACCTGGGCATCATCACTCCTGATGTCACCGAATTGCGTCATCAATTCAGGTTGCCGGGCATGTCCGTATTGCAGTTTGCTTTCGACGAGCATGCCGACAACCCCCACAAGCCCGAAAACGTCCAGCCTGATACGGTCTACTACACCGGCACGCATGATAACGACACCACGCTGGGCTGGTGGCGCACATTGCCCGAGCATGCGCGCCACGAAGTGATGCGGCAGCTGGGTGTCGAGGACCCCGAAGCCGTTCCGGACGCCATGATGGCCACGGTGCTGGGCAGCCGTGCTGCGCTGGCCATCTTGCCGATGCAGGATGTGCTGGGCCTGGGATCGGAGGCACGCATGAACACGCCCGGCACGGACAACGGCAACTGGCGCTGGCGGTTTGAGTGGGGGGCAATCCCTGCCGACCTGGCACCCCGTTTGTTTGAACACATACAGAAGACCCATCGATGCGAGACTCAACCCAGCCTATGAATGCGCCACTGAACGCTTCGACCAGCATGAAGCTGCCCGCAATCGACGCGCCCGTGATGCGTGTGCAGACCGGCACGCATCATGATCCCTTCGAAGTGCTGGGTGTGCATCCCCAGCCGGACGGCGGCACCTTGATCCGCGCTTTCCTGCCAGCTGCCGAAGCGGTGGACGTCGCTGGAGGCCACATGATCCGGGTGACCGGAACCGATTGTTTCGAGCGTCGCCTGCCGCCCGGAACCGTGGTTGAAAAGCATCCGCTGCTGCGCTGGCAGAGCAAGCGCACCAGCGAATGGCACACCGCGCAATGCCCCTACAGCTTTGAGCCACAACTGGGCGAAATGGATCTGTACCTGCTGGGTGAAGGGCGGCATTTTCAAGCCTGGAAAGTGCTGGGCGCGCGATTGAAAACCATCGATGGCGTGGCAGGCTGCCTGTTTGCTGTGTGGGCGCCGGCCGTGCAACGCGTGAGTGTCGTGGGGGATTTCAATGAGTGGGACGGGCGCCGCAATCCGATGCGCTGTCGCGGCACCTCGGGTATATGGGAGCTGTTTATCCCCGGCCTGATCGCCGGACACGCCTACAAATACGAGATCCTCGGCAGCCATGGCCAGCTGGTGAGAAAAACCGACCCCTACGCCCGGCAGATGTTTTTGCGGCCCGAAACCACCAGCCGCATTGCGGAGGAAGGCGCGCACACCTGGGCGGATGGCGACTGGATCGATGCCCGCTCCCGCTTTGACTGGCAGCACAGCCCGATCAGCATGTACGAATTGCATGCCGGTTCCTGGCGGCGGCATGCCGATGGCAGTTTTTATAGCTGGGCCGAGCTGGCGGACGAATTGATTCCCTACGTGCAGGACCTTGGCTACACCCACATCCAGCTGATGCCGGTGGCCGAGCATCCGCTCGATGCGTCGTGGGGCTACCAGGTGTCGGGCTATTACGCGCCGACCGCACGTTTCGGTTCGCCGGATGATTTCCGTGCCCTTGTCGATGCCTGTCACCAGGCCCGGCTGGGTGTGCTGCTCGACTGGGTGCCGGGGCATTTTCCCAAGGATGACTTTGCGCTGGCACGCTTCACCGGCGAGCCGGTATACGAGCATGCCGACCCGCGTCGCGGCGAGCATCAGGACTGGGGCACGCTGATCTTCGATTTTGGCCGTAACGAAGTGCGCAACTTTCTGGTCGCCAATGCGCTGTACTGGCTGGAGGAGTTTCACATCGACGGTCTGCGCGTCGATGCGGTTGCCTCGATGCTCTACCTCGACTACTCGCGCAAGCCAGGCGAATGGCTGCCGAACCAGTATGGCGGGCGCGAAAATATCGAGGCGATCCAGTTTCTGCGTGAAATGAATACCGAAGTGCATGGCCGCTTTCCCGGCGTGCTGACCATCGCCGAGGAATCGACCGCCTGGCCGGCGGTGTCACGGCCGGTGGAACTGGGCGGCCTGGGTTTCTCGATGAAATGGAACATGGGCTGGATGAACGACAGCCTGGCCTACATCGAGAAGGAACCGGTTTTCCGCAAGTACCAGCACAACCAGCTGACCTTCAGCCAGATGTATGCGTGGACCGAGAATTTCGTGCTGCCCTTGTCGCATGACGAAGTCGTGCACATGAAGAAAAGCCTGCTCGACAAGATGCCGGGCGACACCTGGCAGCGCTTTGCCAACCTGCGCCTGTTCTATGCCTGGCAGTATGCTCATCCGGGCAAGAAGCTGCTGTTCATGGGCGGCGAGTTTGGCCAGTGGAACGAATGGAACGAAGCCGGCCCGCTCGACTGGATACTGCTCGACTTTCCGGCGCATGACAGCATCCGCACCCTGCTGCATGACCTCAACCACCTGTACCGCAACGAGCCTGCACTGCATGAATACGATTTCGATCCGCGCGGTTTCCGCTGGATCGATTGCCACGATGCCGACCAGTCGGTGTTGAGCCTGGTACGTCAGGGACAGGATCAGAACGCGCAGATCGTGGCCCTGTTCAATTTCACGCCGGTACCGCGCCACCACTATCGCATCGGCGTGCCGTCCGGCGCAGCGTGGTGTGAAGTGCTGAATTCGGATTCCGGGTATTACGGCGGCAGCAA
>JANJUT010000247.1 GCA_024710445.1 Thiobacillus sp. | reverse complement strand
TCTGGCTGGCATTTTCCAGCGCCAGCCAGTCGCCGCTGGAAATCACCGATTACGCCGACCGCATCGTGGCAGACCAGTTGAAAACCCTGCCCGGCGTGGCCTCGGTCATTGTTGGCGGCGGTCGTCGCTATGCCATGCGGCTGTGGCTCGACCCCAGCCGCATGGCGTCGCTGGGCGTGACCGTGCAGGACGTGGAAGCCGCGCTGCGCAGCCAGAACACCGAGCTGCCCTCGGGCCGCATCGAAAGCCAGATGCGCGAGTTTTCCGTGCTGGCGCAGACCGACCTGCGCACGCCGGAGGAGTTTGAGCGCGTCATCATCCGCGACAGCAACGGCGTGCTGGTGCGACTGGCCGACATCGGTCGCGCCGAAATCGGCGCCGAAGACGATCGCAACATCGTACGCGTCAACGGCCGCGCCGCCGTGGGCCTGGGCATCGTCAAGCAATCCACCGCCAACACACTGGAAGTCGCACGCGCGATCAAGGCCGAAGTCCCGCGCCTGGAAGCGGCTTTGCCCGAAGGCATGCAGCTCAAGGTCGCGTTCGACAGCTCGATCTTCATTGAAAAATCGATCGACGCCGTCTACACCACCATGCTCGAGGCGATGGTGCTGGTGGTCGGCGTCATCTTCCTGTTCCTGCGCAACTGGCGCGCCACGCTGATTCCATTCGTCACCATCCCGGTGTCGCTGATCGGCGCGTTCATCTTTCTGTCGGCCATGGGCTTCACCATCAACGTGCTGACCCTGCTCGGACTGGTGCTGGCGATCGGCCTCGTGGTGGACGACGCGATCGTGATGCTGGAAAACATCTATCGCCACATCGAGGAAGGCATGCCGCCCTACGAGGCTGCGCTGAAAGGCTCAAAGGAGATCGGCTTCGCGGTGCTGGCGATGACGCTCACACTGGCCGCCGTGTTTGCACCGCTGGCCTTTGCCGAAGGCAACACCGGCAAGCTGTTCACCGAATTTGCACTGACCGTGGCGGGGGCCGTGCTGGTCTCCGGCTTTGTCGCACTCACCCTGACGCCGATGATGGCAAGCCGCATCCTGCGCCATGAAACCCGCCATAGCGCCCTGTTCAACCTGGGCGAACGCGTGCTGAACGGAATCAATACCGCCTACACCCACGGCGTCACGCGCGTGCTCAAGCATCCGCTGATCATCGTGCTGATGTTCGTGCTGGTCGCGGCAGCCGCGTTCGGCCTGCTGAAATCGCTCAAATCGGAATTGGCGCCGACCGAGGACCGCGGCTTCTTTATCGGCTTCATGCTGGCGCCCGAAGGTGCCACGCTGGAATACACCGACCAGTACGCGCGCCAGCTCGAAGGCATGTACCAAGGCGTGCCCGAGGTGAACACCGCGTTTGTCGTGGTTGCCCCCGGCCTGGAACGCCCCAACCCGGTCAACAGCGCGCTGTCCTTCGTCATGCTCAAACCCTGGGAAGAACGCACGCGTAGCCAGATGGCGATCACCGAAGGCCTCGGCCCGCAGATGTTCATGGGCATGCCCGGCGTGCTCGCCTTCCCGATCAACCCGCCCTCGCTCGGCCAGAGCTTCCGCAACCCGCCACTGCAATTCGTGGTGCAGGCGCCGAGCTATGCCGAACTGGACAAGGCTGTGGAAGCGCTGATGACCAAGGTGCGGGCCTATCCGGGGCTGCTCAACGCCGACAGCGACCTCAAGCTCAACAAGCCTCAGCTCAAGGTCGACATCAACCGCGACAAGGCGGCGCAGATGGGCGTCGGCGTCGACACCATCGGACGCACGCTGGAAACCCTGCTCGGCGGACGCGAGATCACCCGCTTCAAGCAGGCCGGTGAGCAATACAACGTCGTGGTCCAGCTCGACCCCGCCGCGCGCGCCACCCCGCAGGACCTGACCGCGCTATATGTACGCGGCACCGGCGGCAGCCTCACGCCGCTGTCCAATCTGGTCGCACTCACCGAAACCGTCGCACCGAAGGAACTCAACCACTTCGACCGCCAGCGCGCCGCGCTCATTTCGGCCAATATCGCACCGGGCTACACGCTGGGCGAGGCACTCGCGTTCATGGATCAGGCGGCGAAAGAAACGCTGCCGAAAAACACCCGCACCACGCTCGACGGCCAGTCGCGCGAATTCGGCGAATCCGGGCAGACGCTGATCATCACCTTTGCACTGGCGCTGATCGTCATTTATCTGGTACTGGCCGCCCAGTTCGAAAGCTTCATCTCGCCCTTCATCATCATGCTGACCGTGCCGCTCGCCGCCACCGGCGCATTGCTGGCGCTGAAGCTCACCGGCGCCACGCTCAATGTCTACAGCCAGATCGGGCTGGTGATGCTGGTCGGCCTGATCACCAAGCACGGCATCCTGATCGTGGAATTCGCCAACCAGTTGCACGCACGCGGCAAAAACAAGGTCGAGGCGGTCATCGAAGCCGCCAGCCTGCGCCTGCGGCCCATCCTGATGACCACGGCCGCGATGGTGCTGGGCGCCGTGCCGCTGGCGCTGGCCAGCGGTGCCGGTGCCGAATCGCGCTCGCCCATCGGCTGGGTCATCGTCGGCGGCCTGCTGCTCGGCACCCTGCTGACCCTGTTCGTGATCCCGGTTGCCTATACCCTGCTGACGCGCGACCGCCCGGTCACCGTTCATTCCTCAGTCCAGCCCTCAGCCGCTCCCTGAAAGTGACGAACTGGCCAGCCATCCTGACGAGGCTTCGTCAGGATGGCTGGCCAGATGCATTTCATCAAGCTGCAATTTCCCCCTGATTTAATAAGGCTTTTCGGTGTTTCACCGAAGTTGGGAGGCTTGGCATGAACCCTGCTCGATATCTAGTACAAAACACACAAGGAGATACCGGCATGATCGAACTGGAACCTGGCAACGCGCTGGACATTAATCTGAAAGAAGACGGCCAGGGCCGTGATCGTGTCGTGCTGTCGATGCAGGCCCACGGCTGTACGCTCAACCTCACCCCGCACCAGGCACGTGTGCTCGCCACCGAACTGATCATGGCGGTGAACCGTGCCGAAGTCCGCAACAACCTCAAGCACAACCAGAACATGGTACGTGGTGCCCAGTCACTGGAACAAAAACGCAACCTGTTCAACCAGGCCTACGCCAAATAGTTTCTAGGCCAGCCGGATTCGGCTGGACCAGGGGTAGCGGGCGATCGGGCTTGACCTACCCAATAAGAAACCTCCGCATTGTCGGAGGTCGGCCATCCGTGATAGGGTGGCAACTAGGCGCGAGGGACTTCGTCCTCGCGCCTTTTT
>JANJUT010000214.1 GCA_024710445.1 Thiobacillus sp. | reverse complement strand
GATTTTGCACGTCGGTTTTATTTCCCCGCAGGCCGAACGCTCGACGCGCTTTTTCGCGCACCTTTCCGGGATAACCAGCGCGCCCTGTGGACTGAAGCGCTCGGTGAATACGAACCCCAACGCACCCACACCGTTGAATTCATCGGGGAAGATGATGGCGCTTCGCCTAGGTTCGACCCGAATGTCTACACTAAGGATCCATGTGGAATCGTCAACTACGATCTAACAAATATACCTTTGATTAGCGGAATACAACTCAAACCTACTGGAAATCTTCCACACCGATTCAGTCCTTTCCTAGTCGCCTATGCCAGTGGGAGAGTGATTTTTCGCCACAGTGGTATTTTTGAAAAAGAACTGCGTAACTTCTTAAACGACTACATTGCGATCACAGAGGGCAAAATAATGCTGCTCACCGACCCCAAGATGTCAAATTGCCCCGATCCCGCTCTACGATAGCAGCAAGTAGAACCACCAAGCAGCCAGCGAATTGACGGCGAAACAGTCAGCGTAAGTTGCTTAGACGTAGCCAAACGAAGCATTGAGAGGCCGCTAGCTACCGTGGATACAACCGGTAATGGAAAACTTTTCGGTCGTTCCGTCGGGACGATTCACCCAGAAGCACTTGCTGCCAAAATCAGCGGTACGAACGCTAAAGTGGCTGATGCCGCACCCTATTTTTGCAGCGGCATTTGGATGGTGCTCCAGCGCCGCTCGCAAAATCACTGCATCATTGGCATTGACTCGGTCGCCCACATCGTACCGGCGAAGCATGTCCTTCAAAAATGCAACGGCATCTCCCCTCTTGTCGAAGTGCATGGGGCCGAGACTAATGGGCTTCGCGGGCATGTGTAACCTCTAATTCATCGGTGATATTACGAGGCTAAGTCGCCGGGCAGCGAGAGGCATTCGCGCACCTCGCGGACAATGATGGCTGGGATATCCATTGTTTGGAATTGGCCCACTCGCTCGGCGATCCACGCCAGGCATCCCTCTTTGCTGAGGTCGTCGCGGGCAATCTTCTCGTATAACGCAACTGCACTCATGCCGTCCAAAAGCGAATAGCGGGGATGCGGATGACTTACAAGAAAAGTATCGATGCCCTTGCCTCATCTTCAGGGAGAGCGTCCCGCTATCTGCTCAGCGGCCTTGGCCGTTGCTCAATGTGCGGCGCTCGGATTGTCAGTGTTGGCGGGACCAAAGGAACGGGGGCCACCCGGAGAAATGCCCCAATGTATGGCTGCTCACACCACAACAATCGCGGCTCGGCGGTATGCGCCAACAAACACAAAATCTACCAAGAAGAGGCGGAATTCGCTGTCCTGGACTGCATCCAAAGCCAAATCCTGACCCCAGAGGCGGTTGACTACATTGTCGAGCAGGCGCTTCAAAACTTGAAGCAGGCCTTGAAAAAGCCGGATAACCGGCTGGGACAAATCAAGGGGCTGCAAGCAGACCTGGCTGAGTCGAAGCAGATCCTCGAACGGCTCGCGCAAGCCTTAATAAACCCCAACAAGCCCCTGGAAACAGTTTTGGAGCTGGTGGCCAAGCAGGATGAGCGAAAGAAGAAGCTTGAAATAGAGCTAGAGAACCTCCAGCGGGTTATACGACCTACTGCGTTTGACGAGAAACGACTCAGGATGCTGTTGGCATCGAAGATTGGTGACTTTCGTGAGTTGACTCTTGGCGATGTGGTTACGGCCCGCAAAGCACTTGGGGAGCTACTGGAAGGCGATATTGTGTTTTCGCCAGTAGTTCGGGATGGGGCGAAAACCCTGGCGTTTTCTGGAAAAACAAAGGCCGGAGCCTTTTTGGCTCCGGCCTCTGCATTACCTCAGCTATCCATGCTACCCGGCGCTAGGCCAGATAACCATATAAGGATGGCGTCCCCACGGGGATTCGAACCCCGGTTACCGCCGTGAAAGGGCGATGTCCTAGGCCTCTAGACGATGGGGACCCGGACGACGAGGTAACTCGTCAACTTTTACTACTCAGGCTTGCGCCTTTACTGCTTGTTGGAAAGCTGGGTCATGGTGACGCCGAGAAACAATCCGACGAAACCCAATGGTACCAGCGAGATCCAGATTTCGGCGTTCTCACTGCCATTCAGCATTTTCCAAAATCCAACTACCAGTCCTGCAATGCTCAGTATCAACCCCAGTAATGTGGTGATGACGCCAAGTTTATGCATCGTGCTTCCTGTTTGTTGGTGGAGGTAAGCGGGATCGAACCGCTGACCTCTTGCATGCCATGCAAGCGCTCTCCCAGCTGAGCTATACCCCCAACGAAGCCGCGCATTCTATACATGCATTTAGTGCTTGTAAAGCCTAAACGGTGATATCAATCAGGAAAAATCTTGCCCGGGTTCAGTAATTGATGGGGATCGAACAGGTGCTTGATGCTGCGCATCAGCGCAAGTGTGTCGGGGTCGATTTCCATGGAGATGAAACGGCGTTTTTCGGTGCCGATGCCATGTTCGCCGGAGAGCGTTCCGCCCAGTTCCAGAACTTGCTGCATGAGGGCTTCGAGCGCGATGTGCGCACGCGTCATTTCATCCTTGTCTTCGGGGTGCACCATGAAATTGATGTGCAGGTTGCCGTTTCCCGCGTGGCCGAACGAAACCACGGCCAGTTGATGGGTGTGGGCGGTCTGGTCGATGAAGTCGACAAAATCGGCGAGCCGCGACACGGGCACCACCACGTCTTCGTTCATCTTGAGCGGGGCGATGCGTTTGACCGCCAGCGACAGCGATTTGCGTGCGGCCCACAGTCGCTTGATATCTTCTTGCGCGAAGGCGCTGCGCATCTCGAGCAGGCCCTCGCCGTTCAGTGCCTGCTCCAGCGCGGCAATCTGGCGTGGCAGATCCTGGGTGACGCCATCGGCCTCCACCATCAGCAAGGCCCGCGTTCCGGGGGGCAGGTCGTTAGCGGCACCGGTCGGGCGGATGGCCTCGATGGAACGGTGGTCCATGAATTCGAGCGCGCAGGGCACGACGGCCTGGTGCATGACGCGGCTGACGGCATCAAGCGCGGCACGATTGCTGGCGTAGCACACGCGCAGGGAGGCGATGGCTTCCGGTGCGGGCAGCAGCTTCAGTGTCGCTTCGGTGATGAGGGCAAGCGTGCCTTCGGAGCCGACCAGCAGGCGGGTGAGGTCGTAGCCGGTGACGCCCGTGGTGGTGCGGCAGCCGGTGCGGATTTCCTGGCCGCTGCCGGTGACGGCGCGCAGTCCCAGCACGAAATCACGGGTGACGCCATATTTGACGGCATGCGGTCCAGCTGCGTTCATGGCGAGGTTGCCGCCGATGCGGCAATAGGCGCTGCTGCCGGGATCGGGCGGATAAAACAGGCCGACGCTGCGCGCGATGCGATCGATATCTTCGGTAACCACGCCGGACTCGACGACGATGAAGCGGTTGTGAGGGTCGAGTTCGAGTACGCGCCGCATGCATTCGAAACTGACGACGACGCTGCCGCGCGAGGGCAGGGCGCCGCCGACGTTGCCGGAGCCGGCGCCGCGCGGTGTCAGGGCGATGTGATGTTCAAACGCAATGCGTGCAAGTGCGAGCACGTGGTCGTGCGACGCGGGGAACAGCACGGCATCGGGCTCGACATGATGCGGCGTTTCGTCGTGTGCATACAGGGCGAGTGTGGGCGTGTCATCGAAGACACGGTCTGGCCCCAGGGTGGAGCGGAATGCATCAAGCGCACGTTGGGAGAGCATGGCAAATTAACGTTGACTGGGTTGTGGTCAGACCGGCTGTTCGGGTGGTAGTTGCGCGAGCAGTTGTGCGGTCGTGTCCGCGTCGAAATCCATGCCGATATCCCAGCCTGGATTGAGCGAGATGGGTACGCCGCCGCCGATGCGGCGCAGCAGCCAGGACAGTTCGGTCAGGATGCCGCCTGCGTATTCCGGGTAGTGCTCGACAAACGGTTTGGCGCGTTCGGGGCTGGTAAACACCAGCAGGACGCGCTCTCCATTCTCGTCTTCGATGATCAGCGGTTCGGCCTGGGTCGAGCGCTGGAAGCCCTTTATCGGGTTCTTCTCGTCACGTACCGGCATGAATACCTGCTGGTCCAGCAGCTGGATCACGAAGGTCTCGGGATCGTGCGTGCCGGCATGGACGGCGGCCAGCTGTTCTTCAAGTGCGTTGTGTGGGATGAATTTCATGATGGATAAGCTCTTGCAAGGGTGAAGGCAGTGTAACCGATGGTAGTCAGTGGCAGGATTGAGGCACCAGGGACGGCATCAGGGTTTCCAGCGTTCGGGGTGGGCCCAGAAACGGGAATTGAGCCAATCCGGTACGGTTTTATAGACGTCCAGGTCGTAATGGTAAACACGTGTGCGGTCAGCAGGGTCATTGAGAGACAGAGTGAACCCCAGCGCCCTAAATGATGATTCGTTCAACGCACACGTTTCCTGTGCGACTAGCAGAAGGCGTGGAGACAGGTACAGCCGCACGTGATTGATCAAATGTTGAGCCTGTTGCGCATCCAGTCCAATGAGTGCATCGATCCCTAGCGCGAGCATGCAGGCTTGTGCGGGTGGGTCCCCGGGCATGAGTACCAGGGTGTCCGGCAGTATGTCGCGTGCCAGCTGATAAGCAGCCGCATCCAGCGCGCACATGCTGTTGGGCCGGATTTCCTTCAAGCGTGCAACCAGGTGATCGCGCCAGGTCATCGCTTCAGGTTTTGCGTGGTATGCGGACCAGCCGGGTTCCCGCGATCCGGTCATGCAGAAACTGCTTGTCGCGGTCGATGAGCGCCCACCAGAGCCCGATGCCGGCGAGCAGAATCCCGGTCAAGGCAAGCGCAAAGCGAATTGCTGCCAGCTTCAAGGTAAGGGGATCGCCATTTTGCTGGACCAGGCGGATGCGCCAGGTTTTCATGGCTAGGGTCTGTCCGCTGCGTAGCCAGAATGTGCTGAAGTAGATGAACAACACGCTCAGGATGTAGCCCTGAAACAGATGCCGTTGCCAGGGTGCATGCAATTCGCCCACCACCGGAGCGATGATGAACGAGGCGACGAACACTACTGCAGTGACCAGCAGCAACTCATAGATCATGGCTGCGATGCGGGTCATGAATGAGGCAGGTGAGAGCGGTGTTGCGTTGTCTTGCATAGGGATTCCAGGTTGCGGTCTGATGTGGCAATGCGTCTTGGCGTGCGCCGATGTATCAAAACTCGGGTGTGCTGGTTGTATATCGTAAAGCAGTTCATGGCGATTCCCGGATTGCCCTCTTCCTTTTCACCTGGTGGCAGAAGGGTTTCTTGTTTTTCAGGATGGGTATCCGTAAAAGGCCGTTTTACCGCGATTTCTTGACCAAAACAGGGCAAAACGATTACCCTCTCAGGTCCACCAACGAATTGATTTATTGCCAGTTTATGGAAGCCACGGGCGCCGAGATCGTTGTACGTTGTCTGGCTGAAGAAGGGGTCGAGTTTGTGTTTGGCTACCCCGGCGGAGCCGTTCTCAATATCTACGACGAAATTTTCAAGCAGGACAAATTCAAGCATGTGCTGGTGCGTCACGAGCAGGCCGCTGTGCACGCAGCTGATGCCTATGCACGTTCCACCGGTCGTGTCGGCGTGGCACTGGTGACGTCGGGTCCCGGCGTCACCAATGCCGTGACCGGGATTGCCACGGCGTACATGGATTCTGTTCCGATTGTGGTCGTTACCGGCCAGGTGCCGACGCCGGCGATTGGTCTGGATGCGTTCCAGGAAGTCGATACCGTGGGTATCACGCGTCCGTGCGTCAAGCACAATTTCCTCGTCAAGGATGTGAAAGACCTGGCTGCAACCATGAAGAAGGCGTTCATCATTGCGGCAACGGGTCGACCAGGCCCGGTGGTAGTGGATGTCCCCAAGGATGTGACGGCTCACATCACGGATTTCATCTATCCGGATACGGTCGAAATGCGCTCATACAACCCGGTGGTCAAAGGCCATAGCGGACAACTCAAGCGTGCCGTGCAAATGCTGCTCGATGCCAAGCGCCCGATGGTTTATGCGGGCGGTGGCGTGGTGCTGGGCGATGCTGCGGAACAACTGGTTGAGCTGGCGCGTTTATTGGGCTTCCCCGTCACCAATACCCTGATGGGTCTGGGCGGCTATCCGGCCACCGACAAACAGAACCTCGGCATGCTGGGGATGCACGGCACCTACGAAGCCAACATGGCCATGCAGCACTGCGACGTGCTGTTGGCGGTCGGTGCGCGTTTCGACGATCGCGTGATCGGCAGCCCGGCCCACTTTGCACGTGAGCAGCGCAGCATTATCCATGTCGATGTCGATCCCTCGTCGATTTCCAAGCGCGTCAAGGTCGATGTGCCGATCGTCGGCGACGTGAAGAATGTGCTGACTGACATGCTGGCGCTGCTGAAGCAGGCCAAGGACCGGCCCGATGCTGGCGCACTGAACGCCTGGTGGGCACAGATCGAATTGTGGCGTTCCAGGAACTGCCTCAAGTACAACAAGCAGAGTCCCATCATCAAGCCACAGTACGTGGTGGAAAAATTGTGGGAAGTGACCAAGGGCGACGCCTTTATCACTTCCGATGTGGGCCAGCACCAGATGTGGGCTGCGCAGTATTACAAATTCGACAAGCCACGGCGCTGGATCAACTCCGGCGGTCTCGGCACCATGGGCGTTGGCCTGCCGTACGCCATGGGCGTGCAACTCGCACATCCTGAAGCGCAAGTCGCCTGCATCACCGGCGAGTCGAGCATCCAGATGTGTATCCAGGAACTGTCCACCTGCAAGCAGTACCGCATTCCGGTCAAGATCGTCACGCTCAATAACCGCTACATGGGCATGGTGCGGCAGTGGCAGGAATTTTTCTACGGTAGCCGCTATGCCGAGTCCTACATGGAATCGCTGCCCGACTTTGTGAAGCTGGCCGAGGCTTATGGTCATGTGGGGATGCGTATCGACAAGCCCGAGGATGTCGAGGCGGCGCTGAAGGAAGCGTTCTCTCCTGCCCTGAAAGAGCGCCTCGTGTTCATGGATTTTCAGACCGATCAGACCGAAAACGTGTTCCCCATGGTGGAAGGCGGCAAGGGACTGTCTGAAATGATTCTGGCGGAGGAACTGTAATGGTGCGCCGTCACATTATTTCGCTGCTGATGGAAAACGAGGCGGGTGCCCTGTCACGTGTGGCCGGCTTGTTTTCAGCACGCGCCTACAATATCGAATCGTTGACCGTCGCGCCGACCGAAGACGCAACCTTGTCGCGCATGACCATCGTCACGGTAGGTTCGGAAGACATCATCGAGCAGATCACCAAGCAACTGAACAAGCTGGTCGACGTGATCAAGGTGATGGACCTCACCGAAGGGGCTCACATCGAGCGTGAGTTGATGTTGGTCAAGGTCAAGGCTGTGGGGGTGGGGCGCGATGAAATGAAGCGCACCTCCGATATTTTCCGCGGCCGCATCATCGACGTGACCGAAGCGACCTACACCATCGAATTGACGGGTGCCGGCTCCAAGCTCGACGCCTTCCTGGAGGCGATCGATTCGGCTTCCATCATCGAAACCGTGCGTACCGGCGCGTCTGGCATCGGACGCGGCGAGCGCAGCCTCAAGGTCTGATTTTTTACTAGCCATTTTTAATTTATTACCTGGGATTAACCATGAAAGTTTTTTACGATAAGGACGCCGATCTTTCCCTCATCAAGAAGCGCAAGGTCGCCATTATCGGCTACGGTTCGCAGGGCCATGCTCACGCCTGCAACCTCAAGGATTCTGGCGTCAACGTGACCGTTGCCCTGCGTCCGGGCTCGGCCTCCGCCAAGAAGGCCAAGAACGCCGGCCTCAAGGTCAAGACCGTGCCCGAGGCTGTCGCCGGCGCTGATCTGGTGATGATCCTCACCCCGGACGAGTTCCAGTCCCGCCTGTATCGTGATGAAGTGGAGCCGAATCTGAAGAAGGGCGCCACCCTGGCGTTTGCCCACGGCTTCTCCATCCACTACAACCAGATCGTGCCGCGTGCCGACCTTGACGTGATCATGATCGCCCCCAAGGCACCGGGCCACACCGTGCGTTCCGAGTACGTCAGGGGCGGCGGCATTCCCGACCTGATCGCCGTGTTCCAGGACGCATCCGGCAAGGCGCGCGACCTCGCTCTGTCGTACGCTTCGGCCATTGGCGGCGGCCGCACCGGCATCATCGAAACCACCTTCAAGGACGAGACCGAGACCGACCTGTTCGGCGAACAGGCCGTGCTGTGCGGCGGCGCCGTGGAACTGGTCAAGGCCGGTTTCGAAACGCTGACCGAAGCGGGTTACGCCCCCGAGATGGCCTATTTCGAGTGCCTGCATGAGCTGAAGCTGATCGTCGACCTGATGTATGAAGGCGGCATCGCCAACATGAACTACTCGATCTCCAACAACGCCGAGTATGGCGAATACGTGACCGGCCCGCAGGTCATCAACGCGCAATCCAAGGCTGCGATGAAGGAATGTCTGGCCAACATCCAGAACGGCAACTATGCCAAGCGCTTCATCCTGGAAGGCCAGTCCAACTACCCCGAGATGACCGCCTGGCGCCGCAACAACGCCGCGCATCAGATCGAGGTGGTGGGCGGCAAGCTGCGCGCGATGATGCCCTGGATCGCTGCCAACAAGCTGGTCGATCACTCCAAGAACTAATGTGTGAATGAATCAGGGGTGAGGCGGGCGGATCGATACTCCGCTCGCCTCACCCCTTTTTTCTCAGGTATCCCCAAAAATATGACACATCCCCTCATTGCCCGCGAAGGCTGGCTGGTTCTGCTGGCTGCATTTGCGGCAGCATTGATTGCGACCTGGCTCATTGGCTACTGGTCGATCCCGTTCTGGATCTGGGCGG
>JANJUT010000177.1 GCA_024710445.1 Thiobacillus sp. | reverse complement strand
TGGGCGCCACCTACTTCCTCGTTCCCGAGGAGGCAGAAACCGAGCTGTATAGCCCGAAGCTCGCGTTGCTGATGTTCTGGATCTTCCTTGTCGCAGGCGCGGCGACGATCCTCGGCTACCTGCTGGTGCCCTATTCGACGCTCGCCGAGATGACCGGCAACAACCTGCTCGCGACGATGGGACGGGAGTTCCTGGAGCAGCCGCTGATCACCAAGGTGGGCATCGTGATCGTGGCGCTGGCCTTCCTGTTCAACATCACGATGACGATGCTGAAGGGCCGCAAGACCGTGATCAGCATCGTGCTGCTGATGGGCCTGTGGGGTCTGGCGATCTTCTTCCTGTTCTCGTTCTACAACCCGGGCAACCTGGTCAAGGACAAGTTCTACTGGTGGTGGGTCGTGCACCTTTGGGTCGAAGGCGTGTGGGAACTGATCATGGGTGCGATGCTGGCTTTCGTGCTGATCAAGGTAACCGGCGTGGACCGCGAGGTGATCGAGAAATGGCTGTACGTGATCATCGCGATGGCCCTGATTACCGGCCTCATCGGTACCGGTCACCACTACTACTGGATCGGCACGCCGGAATACTGGCAATGGTGGGGTAGCGTGTTCTCTGCACTGGAACCGATTCCCTTCTTCATGATGACGGTGTTTGCATTCAACATGGTCAACCGTAGAAAGCGTGAGCATCCGAACAAGGCAGCCGTACTGTGGGCGCTGGGCACAGGTGTGATGGCGTTCCTGGGCGCAGGCGTGTGGGGCTTCCTGCACACGCTGGCACCGGTCAACTATTACACCCACGGGACCCAGATCACGGCGGCGCACGGTCACATGGCCTTCTATGGTGCCTATGTGATGGTCGTGATCACCATGATCAGCTACACCATGCCCTTGATGCGCGGACGTGAAGCCAACAGCCCGGTCGCGCAGGTGGTCGAGATGTGGTCGTTCTGGCTCATGACGATTTCGATGGTGTTCATCACGCTGTTCCTGACCGCAGCCGGTATTCTGCAAGTCTGGCTGCAGCGCGTCTCCACGGAGCCTATGCCGTTCATGGCTGCGCAGGATCAGGTAGCACTGTTCTACTGGATGCGCGAAGTTGCCGGCACGATCTTCCTGGTTGGCCTCCTGCTGTACATCGTCAGCTTCTTCATCAAGGGTAAAGCCGCAACCGCGTCCTGAGCCTGACACCATCCGCCCGGTTTACCGGGCGGATAGGGAACCTGTTTTGAACGTCTCAATATCTGTTTCAGCGCCACATGGCAATCGCCGGGATCTACCGGGCGATCTTGCCATGTGGTTTTTCATTCTTGCCGAACTGCTGGTATTCGGCGTCTTTTTCCTGGCGTATGCGTTTGCCCGCATGCGTAATGTCGAATTATTCAATGCGTCGCAACTTGAACTGGACCGGCTCAGCGGCGCCATCAATACCATCCTGCTGATTTCCGGCAGCTATTTCGTGGTACGCGCCGTCGATCAAATCCGGCATGACCAGTCACGAGCCTGCACCCACTGGCTGATTGCTGCAATGGCATGCGGCGGCACCTTCCTGATTCTCAAGCTGGTCGAATTTGGTGCCAAGTTCGAGGCCGGCATCAACATGTCGACCAACACGTTTTTCATGTTTTATCTGGGGCTCGGTTTTTTCCACTTCATGCACGTCATACTCGGCATGGTCATTCTCGGTGCCGTTGCGCTCAAGGCATGGAAAGGTGGCTACAGCGCATCCAACTACGGCGGCGTTGAAACCGGCGCCGCCTACTGGCACATGGTCGATCTGGTGTGGATTGTGTTGTTCCCCTTAATTTATATACTGAATTAATGTCATGACAGCAGCGACGTTTCAATGGCTGACTCTTGTCACGCTGACAGCCCTGACCTTCAGCGTGGCGGAAACCGGCCTGTCCGGCAGCAGCATCCTGATTCCGGTGCTGCTGGCGACCCTGCTCAAAGGCCGTCTCGTGATCGACCGCTTCATGGCGCTTCAGGGTGTGAGCGGGCCCTGGCGCTGGGTGGTGCTGGGCTGGCTGCTGCTGGTGCTGGGCCTGATTGCCTATACCTTCCTATATTCGTAACCAACCGGAGAAACGCCGTGAACGACCTGACTTCCCCTGGCCTGGCGTCTGCCCTGGATGTTCCCTACTATCAGCCCGTCGGCAATGAGTGTGTCCTGTTCGAATACGCTTTTAATAACCGCCTGCCCCTCCTGATCAAGGGCC
Organism: Thiobacillus sp.; assembly: GCA_024710445.1. Taxonomy (GTDB): domain Bacteria; phylum Pseudomonadota; class Gammaproteobacteria; order Burkholderiales; family Thiobacillaceae; genus Thiobacillus. Next base: position 21,081 of record JANJUT010000177.1, on the reverse strand, counting down.
CGACCGGCTGCGGCAAAACCCGTTTCATTGCCCACATGGCAGCACGCCTGGCGCGCCCGCTGATCACGGTGTCATGCCATGACGACCTGACCGCAGCCGATCTGGTTGGCCGCCATCTGATCGGCGATGGCCAGACAGTCTGGTCGGATGGTCCACTCACCCGCGCAGTGCGCCAGGGCGGCATCTGCTACCTGGATGAAGTGGTGGAAGCCCGCAAGGACACGACCGTCGTGCTCCATCCGCTGACCGACGACCGGCGCATCCTGCCGATCGAACGTACCGGCGAGGAATTGCACGCGCCGGACGAGTTCATGCTGGTGGTGTCCTACAACCCGGGTTACCAGAACCTGCTAAAAAGTCTGAAGCCATCCACCCGCCAGCGCTTCATTGCGATCAATTTTGATTTCCCCCCGGCCGCGCTGGAAGAGAAGATCGTGATCGCCGAAACCGGCATCACGCCCTTGCTGGCAAAGCAACTCGTCACGCTGGCCGGCCATTTCCGCCAACTCAAGGACCACGATCTGGAAGAAGCGGCTTCGACACGCCTGCTGGTCTATGCAGCCAGCCTGATCAATGCCGGTTGCGACCCGGTGGTCGCCTGCGAAGCTGCACTGGTGGAACCCCTCACAGACGACGCGGACAGCGCACAGGCCCTGCTGGAAGTGATCAAGGCAACCTTCGGCCATTAGTCATGGACCCCCTTCCCGACCCACGCACCCAGGCAGTACAGGCCGAAGCGCTCTACCTGCTCAACCTGCTGATTGCGCCTGGCCTGGCATTCCTGCTTCTGCTGGGACTCGCCTACCAACAGCGCGCAAGCACCAATCCGCTCACCCGCTGCCATGTGCGCCAGACAGTATGGGTAAGCCTGCAGGCCGGTCTTTTGCTGGCAGTCGTGCCGGCCATCATTGCGCTCATCGGCGATCTTGATGCGCCCACGACCTGGATGCTGCTGGTGCTGTACTTCGTGTGCTGTCATGCGACGCTGGTGCTGCTCGGCGTACTTGGCCTGTCCCGGGGGATCGCCGGGCAAACCTTCGTCTATCCCCTGCTCGGGAGCCGCAAATGGTAGGCGCCCAGGCAACTGCCGCAATCCGTGCAAATGTTCAGCAGCGGGTACGCGGCTGGCTTGGCTTGCCCGTGCAACGCTGGCGCCAGTTCACCCAGGCAGGGTTTTTCCTGCTGTTCGTGTTTGCGCCAATTTTCGATATCTTCAGGCTCGATCTGAACCTCAAGCACCTCATCCTGTTTGGCTTCGACTGGACACTCGGACTGGATGACTTTGTCGCCGGGCGCGCATCGGCTGGCGAGGCTGCGCTGAATATCACACTGCGCGGCTTTCTGCCATTGCTGGCGATAGGCGGAACGCTGATCTATGTCAGCTGGAAATGGGGGCGTCTCTATTGCGGCTGGCTCTGCCCGCATTTCTCGGTGGTCGAGACCATCAACCAGATGCTGCGACGCGCGATCGGCAAGCAAAGTCTGTGGGACAAGAAGCCAATGCCGACGCGTAATCCGGACGGCAGCGAAACGCCTCACGATGCGATCTGGTGGTTTGCCGTGATGCCGCTGGTCATTGCTTTCGCCATGCTGTGGGCCGTGGTGCTGCTGACCTATCTGCTGCCGCCCGCCGAGATCTACGGCAACCTCTGGCATGGCACGCTGACCCGCAATCAAACCATCTTCCTGAGCGCAGCCAGCATCGCCTTCTTTGTCGAATTCATGTTCGCGCGCCACCTGTTTTGCCGCTATGCCTGTGCGGTCGGCCTGTTCCAGAGCCTGGCGTGGATGGGCAACGACAAGGCCATGGTGGTCGGCTTCAAACGCGAGCGCGCCCGGGACTGCTCAAGCTGCTACTCGGCCTGCGACCATGTATGCCCGATGCGCCTGAACCCGCGCAACGTCAAGCGCATGATGTTCGCCTGCGTGCAGTGCGGCCAGTGCGTCGATGCCTGTGACCACACGCTGAAAAACAACCCCAATGGGTCGCTGCTGAACTGGGTACACGATGTGCGCGCCGAATCCGAAGCTTCGTTCAACGTGCGTGCCGCCCGCACTGCACCGGCCAGGCGCGCCGCTGACGCTGCAGCGGACGCGGGGAAATAGGCATGGAAGAATTCGTCGGCGGCCTGTGGGACAAGCTGATCACGCGCACCGCGTATCGCGGCTTTCCGAAAGCGCGCATCGAATTGAAGGAAATCGAACGCATCGCACCGATCTTTTTTCGCGCATTGGGGGGCGATACCGGCCTGACCGTGCGCACCGGTTCGGCGACCACGCACGGTGCACGGCGCACATGGCTGGAGCGCGTAGCGGGTGTCGGCGAAAAACAGGAGCTGGCCTGGACCGACGAAAGTTCGGTCTACCTGCCGACATCGATTGATGTTTTCCCGGAACGCGCCCAGAATCGCGAGCTCTATCTGTGGCTGCTGGCACTGGCCGCACACGACGTTGCACCGGATGCAGCGTGGATCGTGCGCAACCAGGCGGCCACGCGTGCGACCCTGAACGCCTTGCCAGGACTGACCCGGCGTTATCACGAACTGGTGGCCGCCGCCCTTGCATTGCGCCCCGATCCGGCCAAGCTCAATGGAACCGAACGGGCAGCAGAGATGGCGATTCGCGCTGCGCTGACCGACCCTGGCTCGGTCGAAACCTTCGAGTCGGGCAAGCAGCCGCCTGCGCCGGTGTCCCTGTGGTTGCACCCGCAACCGCCCGTTGCACCCGGCAAGCAGCGCCCGGCCGTCGACAAGCCGCCTCCGCCTCCGGAATCCAAGTCGGCAGCCAGCCGCGACGCGCGCAAGCGACGTGCGGAGCGGGTCGACATGCCGCAGGCAACCAACCCGTTCATGCTGCTGTTTCGTGCCGAAAGCCTGTTTTCCTGGGCCGAATTCATCAAGGTCGACCGCCCGCTCGACGAAGATGAAAATGAGCACGCGGAGAAAGCCGCCAACGACCTCGACATCCTCAGCATTGCCGACGACGACCAGACCGCGGCCAGTCGGGTGCGCTTCGACCTGGACCTGCCGGCCGAAGCGGACGACGACCTGAAACTGGCCGATGGCATCCTGCTGCCGGAATGGAATTACAGCAAACTGCAACTGCAGCCAGCGCATTGCCGCCTGCAGATGATGCTGGCGCGCGACGCGGTGCCATGTGCGCTGCCACAGGACCTGCGCGCGCCGGCCAGGCGTCTGCGCAAGCAGTTCCAGACGCTCACACCGCAGCGTACCCGCCTGCACGCCCAGGTCTCCGGCAACGACCTCGATATCGATGCCTGCGTGCGCTTTGCGACCGACAAGGCGGGAGGCGCATACACCAGCGAGCCCGGACTGTATATCGACAGCCGCCAGCAACAGCGCGACCTGTCCTGCCTGCTGCTGGCCGATCTATCGCTTTCGACCGATGCCTGGGTCAACAATTCGGCGCGTGTGATCGAGGTCATCCGCGACAGCCTGTTGCTGTTTGGCGAAGCACTGGCAGCCACGGGCGATCACTTTGCGCTATACGGTTTCTCGTCGGTGCGCCGCGACAACATACGCTTTCATCTGCTCAAGGGTTTCGACGAGCGCTACGACGACCAGATTCGCGGCCGTCTGGCTGCTTTGAAACCCGGCTACTACACGCGCATGGGCGCTGCGATCCGCCACGCGACAGCGATCCTCACGACACGGAAAACAGCACGTCGCCTGTTGTTGATCCTGACTGACGGCAAACCGAACGACCTGGACAAGTACGAAGGCCGTTACGGGATCGAAGACACCCGCATGGCCATCATCGAGGCACGGCGCTTGGGGCTCACGCCCTTTTGCGTGACCATCGATGAGAAAGCCGGAGATTACCTGCCGCACCTGTTCGGCGCGACAGGGTATGTGGTGGTGCACGATGCGGCGATGCTGCCCCGGGTGCTGCCTGGCCTGTATGCAAGACTGACCGAAAACATCTGATTATTCATTCCCAAGGAGCAAACATGAAAATTGAAATTCTCAACATCGCCAACTCCATCAGCGCAGAAGCGGCCACCCAGGCCGGCGCCAGCCTGAAGACGCTGCCCGGCGTGCAGGACGTATCGTTTTTCGATGCCCCTGCGAGTCTGCATGCCCGACTCGACGGCGATACGCCGACCCGTGCGGAACTGGTGGCGGCGCTCGCCAGGGCCGGCGTACAAGTTAAAGAAGAAAAACCCGCTCATGGCGGCGGTTGCTGCGGTGGTTGCGGCAGCTAACTGTCAGTTGCAAGGTTGTTTCCAGGAAGTGCGGGGGGAGCCACCTGTTCCAGGAAAAGCTTACGGTGAAAAAAGGGGCGAAAGTCCCTTTTTTCATGCCCGCTCCAGCACCTGCCCCCATTTACATCCACTGTGGGTATGCCATGAGGCCATCTTGAGCGCGCCTGCGCTGGTACCGTCCTGGCCTCAATTATTTCATTGACCCACCCCCACGGACTATGTAAATATTGCTACATGACTGTAGAAATAACTACATGGCTATTGATCGTTATGACGCTGCCCACGCAGAACGCTACGGCGCGCATGCGCATCTGGCGTGGCCTGAAAGGGCTGGGGTGCGCAGCGCTGCGCGATGGTGCCTGGCTGCTGCCGGAAACGGCCACGACACGGCAGGCGCTTGAAGCGCTGGCAAATGAAACGCACGCTGAAAGCGGAACGGCCTGGCTGCTCAGGGTGGATGCAGACGAATCGCAGTCGGCGGCCTTCCGGGGCATGTTTGATCGCACTGCGGAATACGCCGGACTGCTGGCTGACCTGTCCCACTTCGATCCCCTCGCCGAAAAAACCGCCATCACCCTTAAAACACTGAAAACCCTGCGGCGGCGTTACGAAACCCTGGCCGATCAGGACTATTTTCCGGGTACGGCCAAACTCGAAGCAGAAGCGCGACTGCGGACGGCGGAAGCCACATTGCAAGCGCGCCACGCTCCCAACGAACCGCACGTCCAGAGTGGCCAGCCCGAACATCTCGCCGCCGCCAATTTTCAGAAACAGGCCTGGGCTACCCGACAGGACCTGTGGGTGGATCGACTGGCCTCAGCCTGGCTGATTCAGCGTTTCATCGACCGCAAGGCGCGCTTTGTCTGGCTCAAGCACCCCAAGGACTGCCCGGCGAATGCACTGGGCTTCGATTTCGATGGTGCACGGTTCACCCACGTTGGATATCGCGTCACGTTTGAAACGCTGCTTGCAAGCTTTGGACTGGAAAGCGATTCCGCCCTGATGCGCATCGGTGCCATCGTCCACGCCCTCGACGTGGGCGGCGATGCCCCCGAGGCAGCCGGTTTCGAGATGCTGCTGAAAGGCCTGAAAACACGCATTCAGGATGACAACGTCTTGCTCAAGCAAGGCGGACAAATGCTGGATGATTTATACGCAGTTTTTACCACCCCCTAGCTTAAGGACGCCATTTTGACCACGCCAACCGAACGCCCCGCCCATCCCGGTTTCTGGGAGGCATTCAAGTACTGGCTGCTGCTCGGCTTCATCAGCTTTGGCGGCCCGGCCGGCCAGATTTCCATCATGCACCAGGAGCTGGTGGAGAAGCGGCGCTGGATCTCCGAGCGACGATTCCTCCACGCCCTCAACTACTGCATGGTGTTGCCCGGCCCCGAGGCCCAGCAACTCGCCATCTATATCGGCTGGATGCTGCACCGAAGCTGGGGCGGCATCGTTGCCGGCACGCTGTTCGTGCTGCCGTCGCTGTTCATCCTGGCGGCGCTCACCTACGTCTATCTCGCTTTCGGCGACGTCACCTTCGTGCAGGGCGTGTTCAACGGCATCAAGCCAGCGGTGGTGGCCATCGTGGTATTCGCCGCCTGGCGCATCGGTTCGCGCGCGCTGAAGAACAATCTGTTGTGGGCGATGGCAGCCGTGTCCTTCATCGCCATCTTCGCCCTGAAAATCCCGTTCCCCTACATCGTGCTGGCAGCGGGCGTGCTGGGTTTCATCGGCGGCAAGGTCTGGCCGGACAAGTTCAAGGTCGGCGGCGGCCATGGCGCCAGCAACCAGTCCTACGGCCCGGCGCTGATCGACGACGACACGCCGCCCCCCGCCCATACCCGGTTCCGGCCCGGCCGGCTGGTAATCCTGACCGTATTGTTCGTCGTGCTGTGGGGCGCAGCAATGCTGATGCTGCCCGCCGGTACGCTGAGTGACATGGGTGAATTCTTCACCAAGGCCGCGCTGGTCACTTTCGGCGGCGCCTATGCCGTATTGCCCTATGTCTACCAGGGCGGTGTCGAGCATTACCAGTGGCTGAGCGGCACGCAGATGATCGACGGTCTTGCGCTGGGCGAAACCACCCCGGGGCCGCTGATCATGGTGGTGTCTTTCGTCGGCTTCGTCGGCGCCTGGACCAAGGAAATATTCGGCCCAGACGCCCTGTTCCTGGCGGGTTTTGCCGGTGCCAGCGTGGCCACCTTCTTCACCTTCCTGCCGTCGTTCCTGTTCATTCTGGCGGGTGCGCCTTTGGTGGAAGCCACTCACGGCGATCTCAAATTCACTGCACCGCTCACCGGCATCACCGCGGCCGTGGTGGGGGTGATCCTCAACCTCGCGGTATTTTTCGGCTGGCATGTGATCTGGCCGCGCGCCACCGAGGCGGCACCGTTCTCCGGTGGTTTCGAGTGGTTCTATGCCCTGATCTCCGTGGCGGCTTTCATTGCCCTGTGGAAATACAAGATGGACATCATGAAAGTGATCGGCGCCTGTGCGGCGGTCGGTCTTGCTTACACCTACATCGTTTGAGGAATATGACCCCATGGAACGCACCATCCAACCCGACACGCTGAAATCCGAACTCGCCGACAAGCTGATTCTCGACGTGCGACGTGTCACCGACCGCGATGCCGCGTCAGGACACCTGCCTGGCGCGCAATGGAAGAATCCTGAGCAACTTGCCGAGTGGGCCGACAGCCTGCCCAAGGATCGGGAAATTGTCATCTACTGCGCGCGTGGCGGCTCGGTTTCCAACAGCGTGGTCGACGCCCTGCAGACCAAGGGCTTGAACGCCCGCTTCATCGAGGGTGGCATTGAAGGCTGGAAGGCCGCGGGCGGCAAGGTTACCGAGTAATGATGCGACGGCTTGCCACGCCGTAAACCAACATTGCAACAGGTCACTGAACCAGGAGCGCACCATGAAATGGATCACCCGCGAACGCCCCAAGATCGACCGCATCGCGTGCCCCTGGCTGGTCGCCCGTTTCATCGATCCGGCAGCCGAGTTTCTTTACGTGCCTGCCGCCGACGTGCTGGTCATCGCCAAGGAAAAAGGGGCCATTCCTTACGACATCCCTGGCGTGGAATATGGTCACCACGGTGAGCTGTGCAGCTTTGACGCCTTCCTTGACAAGCACAATCTCGATGACCCCGCGCTGGGACAGCTTGCCATTATCGTGCGCGGTGCGGACACCGGCCGGCTCGACCTCGCCCCGCAGTGCGCCGGGCTGCTCGCGCTCTCACTCGGCTTGTCGAAAAACTTTGCCGACGACCACATGATGCTGAGCCAAGGCATGGTGATGTACGACGCGCTTTACTCCTGGGTGAAAAATGCTCAGGGTGAGCGCCACACAGGGTTCACTCCAACCTGACATTTGTTGCAAACGCTGACTGACTGATCCGGTCGAGCCACACACCTGATTACGTCTTGTCCCACAGGGACTGCCAGCCGGCAGGCCCCAGCGCGGTGAGCGTCTCGATGTTGCGTTCATAAATCGTTTCCGCTTCGGGAAAGGCAGCCACGGCGCGTTCGATGCTCGCCTCGCGCAGCAGGTGCAGGGTGGGAAAGGGGGCGCGATTGGTGAAGTTGCCCATGTCATCGGGCTCGGTACCTTCAAACTGGAATCGGGGATGAAAGCTGGCGATCTGGATGACACCCTCCAGTTCGTGTTCTTCCACGGCCGCATCGGCCAGTTGCAGGAAATCGTTGAAGTCGAGAAAATCCGGCAGCAACGTAGGGTGAATGAGCAGGGTCGTGTCGGTAGTTTCCGGATCCACTTCGGCCAGAAAATCCAGTTCGCGGTCGAGGTCTTCGAGCAAGCCGTCCAGGTGCCTGGCCTGACTCACCACGATGCGCACCTGATTCTTGACATAGACTGCCTTGGCAAAGGGGCACAGGTTAAGCCCGATCACGGCTTTTTCCAGCCATTCACGGGTGGCGGCAATCACATCGTCTTCATTCATATTTCCCTCCATTTCCGCCAGTTTAGCCATGTAGCGGGCGGAACTTTAGCGGATACAATGCCTTATTGTTCGACGTTAATGCACCTTACCCCGCCAACACCATGAAAAGCAGCGCTATTCGCCAGAGTTTCCTCGATTATTTTGCCTCCAAGGGCCACACCATTGTTGCCAGCAGCCCGCTGGTGCCGGGCAACGATCCCACGCTGTTATTCACCAACGCGGGCATGGTGCAGTTCAAGGATGTGTTCACCGGCCAGGACAAGCGTGCCTACACCCGCGCGGTGTCTTCGCAGCGCTGCGTGCGCGCCGGCGGCAAGCACAACGACCTGGAAAATGTCGGCTACACCGCGCGCCACCACACCTTCTTCGAGATGCTCGGCAACTTCAGCTTCGGCGACTACTTCAAGCAGGACGCCATTAAATACGCGTGGGAATACCTCACCGAAGTGCTGAAGCTGCCGACCGAAAAGCTGTGGGTGACGGTCTATGCCGAGGACGACGAAGCCTATGACATCTGGCACAACGACATCGGCGTGCCGAAGGAACGCATCGTCCGCATCGGCGACAACAAGGGTGCGCGCTACGCCTCGGACAACTTCTGGGCGATGGGCGATACCGGCCCGTGCGGCCCCTGCACCGAAATCTTCTACGACCACGGTCCCGAAATCGCTGGCGGTCCGCCCGGTTCGCCTGACGAAGATGGTGACCGCTATATCGAAATCTGGAACAACGTGTTCATGCAGTTCAACCGCGACGAAGCCGGCACCATGCATCCGCTGCCCAAGCCGTCGGTCGACACCGGAATGGGCCTGGAGCGTATTTCGGCGGTGATGCAGCACGTGCATTCCAACTACGAGATCGACCTGTTCCAGGCGCTGATCCAGGCCGCCGCGCGCGAAACGCAGACGACCGATCTGGCCAACAATTCGCTCAAGGTCATCGCTGATCACATTCGCGCCTGTTCCTTCCTCATCGTCGACGGCGTCATCCCCGGCAACGAAGGCCGCGGCTACGTGCTGCGCCGCATCATCCGCCGCGCGATTCGCCACGGCTACAAGCTTGGCGTGCGCACAGCCTTCTTCAACCGCATCGTGCCCGACCTGGTCGCGGTGATGGGCGAGGCCTACCCCGAACTCGTCGCGGCGCAAACCCGCGTGATGGACATCCTGCGGCAGGAGGAAGAGCGTTTTTTCGAGACCATCGAACATGGTATGGGCATCCTCGAAGCCACGCTGAAAACGCTGCCCGCCGGCGGCACCTTCGACGGTGAACTGGCCTTCAAGCTGCACGACACTTACGGCTTTCCGCTCGACCTCACCGCCGACATCTGCCGTGAGGCCAACGTCAGCGTGGATACGGCGGCGTTCGACGCCGCCATGCAACGGCAAAAAAACCAGGCGCGTGCGGCCGGCAAATTCAAGCTGGGTGCAGGCCTGGAATACACCGGCGCAGCGACCACATTCCACGGCTACGACACACTGACACACGAAGGCACCATTCTCGCGCTCTACAAGGACGGCACCGCGGTCAACCAACTCAATGAAGGCGAACTCGGCGTGGTGGTGCTCGACCACACGCCCTTCTACGCCGAATCCGGCGGCCAGGCGGGCGACTGCGGCGTGATGCAGGCGCCAGGCGGCGTGTTTGCAGTGGAAGACACGCTGAAGATTCAGGCGCAGGTGTTCGGCCACCACGGTGTAGTCAAGACCGGCTCGCTCAAGCTGGGCGAATCGGTCGCGGCCAGGGTCGATGAACAGGCGCGTGCCCGCACCATGCGCAACCACTCGGTCACCCACCTGATGCACAAGGCCTTGCGCGATGTTCTGGGCGATCACGTGCAGCAAAAAGGCTCACTGGTTGACAGTGAAAAGACCCGCTTCGACTTTGTTCAGCCGAGTCCGATGACCGACGTGCAAATCCGTGAGATTGAAGTTCGCGTCAACGCCGAGATTCTGGCCAACCAGGCCACGCAGGCGCGCGTCATGGGCATCGAAGACGCGCAGAAAACCGGCGCGATGATGCTGTTCGGCGAAAAATATGGTGACGAAGTGCGCGTGCTCGATATCGGCAACTCGCGCGAATTGTGCGGCGGCACCCACGTGGCGCGCACCGGCGACATCGACCTGTTCAAGGTCATCGGCGAATCCGGCGTCGCTGCCGGCGTCCGCCGGATCGAAGCGGTAACCGGCGATAACGCACTGGAGTATGTGCAGACGCGCGAGCAGGAAATCCGTCAGGCGGCAGCCGCACTAAAAGCCCAGCCTGCCGAACTCGGCATCAAACTCACCCAGATGCTCGACAACGTGCGCGCGCTGGAAAAGGAACTCGACCGTCTGAAATCCAGGCTCGCCGCCAGCGCCGGAGATGAACTGGTGCAGCAGGCCGCTGATATCGGTGGCGTGCGCGTGCTGGCCGCGCAACTCGATGGCATCGATGCCAAAGGCCTGCGCGAAACCGCCGACAAACTGCGCGACAAGCTGAAATCGTGTGCGCTGGTACTGGCTACGGTTGCGGACGGCAAGGTCAGCCTGATCGCGGCGGTCACGCCCGACGTCATCGGCAAGATCAAGGCTGGCGAACTGGTCAACTTTGTTGCCACGCAGGTGGGCGGCAAAGGCGGTGGCAAACCGGATCTGGCCATGGCGGGCGGCACCGAACCCGGCCAACTCCCGGCTGCGCTGGCATCGGTCCAGACCTGGGTGCAAGGCAAGCTGGCGTAAGCCTAGTACGACAACCCATAAATTTCGCTATGTTCGACGCGCCCCGCATCGTCGATTGCTTTGTCGCTCAACCTCGCCCAAGAACGACTATGGCTGCGGCTCGCTTCGCGCACCCGGCGCGCGGATGCGCGTCTCGGCATGTACGCAAACTTATGGATTGTCGTACTAGGTACAAAAATTGCTCAATAAGCTTTATAGTCCCAAGAGCAATTTGGAATTTCTACCGTCATTCATCCTGATAAATTGACAACATGAATTCACTGGCCGTTAAATTTGCATCTGGAATCGCTCGTTTAATTCCTGCAGGAAAACAAGCCGATGACCCGATAAGCAACACCAAGACGGCCACGCGCTGGCTTGAATCCTTACCGATCGGTGACGCCTACAAATGCCAGCAGGCCATTCTTGGCGAGATCAAGCGCTTTAACGAGAACTCGACGCAATTCACGAAGGATCGACTGGCCGTATTGATGTTGCTGGACGAACGGGCACGCGACCTGCAGGACACCCTGGTTCGGCAGTACCTGCGCAATCCCCGGATGTCCCGTCTGGTCGAAAGTCAACTCTGGCACGCGGTATATGGCCTGTTTTGGGAAGTCGCACGCGGTTATCACACCTTTGTTCTGAATTTCTCTCGCGCCGCAGGCAAAAGCTCGCACGAAGATCAAATTCCACTCATCACCCTGCGCGCCATCCAGTCCTTTGGGCAACTCCTGAAATGGCGCATGATCCGCTACCTGCCGGCGGGTGAGAAACTCTGGCTGCGTCTGCACAACCTGTACCGTGTAGCCGAGACCGAAGGTTTCCACCGCACACGCCAACGCGCCTACGCTGATGGCGCGCCCGAATGCAGTTGCGAATCCGCTTACACGCACATCATGATGCTGGATCTGGCCAACTCCGGCTCCCTGTATCCCAAACAGCTCGATTTGCTCGACCGCTGGCTATGCGGCTGGCACGGGATGCTCCAGTTGGACGCACAGCTGGACACCCGTTCCCATACTTTTGTCATCGACCTGTCCGCCGATCACGGCCCGCGCCGCGTGCGCAAGCCTGATCCCGAAAAACCCATGCGTTTTTGGGCTACGGACGAATTGCTGGTTGAATTGAATGAATTGCAAACGGCCTTGCGCGAAGGCAAGGCACCTGCACAACTGGGCTTGACTGAAGGCGCACGCACGGTCGAGAGCCTGGAGTTGCTTGACCATCTGCAACATCATTGGGCCTCACTGGCAGCCCGCGAACAACGCCGCGCACCGCGCGAACTGATCAAGCGACTGGTTGATGTCACCCACGGCTTCAGTTCGATTGTCGACCAGTTCAAGTTTGCGAATGCTCCTGTTGCCACATCGCCCTATGGCTCGGGTCTGAATTACGACGAAGTCGATGACGTCCAGGTATATGGCTTCATTACCGACCGCACCCGCGAGCGCGCATCGCAAATGCAGGTTCCCGTCAATCACAACTCGTCCGATGTCGAGCGCTGGGTCATGCACGACGAAAGCGAATGTGGTTATGGTGCGGTCGTCGAATCCCGCGACAAGGACTGGTTGCGCGTCGGTGCGCTCATCTGTGCCAAATCGCATGACGCCGCCACCTGGCAACTGGGGATTGTGCGTCGCTTGTCGCGCCTCAACGATGACACCAGTTCGGTCGGGATTGAAACGCTGGCAGGAACCCCTGTTCTGGTCATGTTGTACGACACCACCACGCCGGGCTATACCGTCAACGGGTTCGACAACAGCGGCGCAGGGCTGCCACACACCGGTTTATGGCTGACAGGAACCATCGGTACGGACCACATCATTATCGACCCCGCCCACTACATGCCCGGTAAGGCGTTCCAGATTCAAGGTGTCGAGGAGCGCGAATTCATCGCTCTGGGCAATCCGGTTGAGCGTAGCGAAGGCTGGATTCGGGTCGTCGCCGAGCCGGTTAACCAATAACGAACCCACCTCTTTTGCCCCACCCAAACGCCTGTACCTTTCCCCCGATTGCGGCGTTTATCTCCACCGCTTCAACCCTCGCTGGTTTAACTTTCACCGGGTCTCTGGCACAATCGCCGAAATTCCGACACGCGCAGAATAATTCCCTGCCACCAGATGCAGGCGCGATTTGCGGCATTTATACCCCGAAGGGGGTGCCACTCGACCCGGAGGATATGTGGTTCATACCAAGCCTAGCCTGCTGATCGTCGATGACGATCCGCTCATTTCCGATACGCTCACCTATGTCTTGAGCAAAGACTTCGAAATCTCGGCTGCCGAGTCTCGTGCCCAGGTAAAGAGTCTGCTCATGCAACTGGATGAACCCCCCCAGCTCGCGCTGGTGGACCTGGGCTTGCCCCCCCATCCCCACAAACCTGATGAAGGCTTTGCCTTGATCGCCGACCTGCTGAGCATTTCGCCCAGCATCAAGATCCTGGTGCTCTCCGGGCAGAGCGATGAAGCCAATGCGCGCCACGCCCGTGCGCTGGGCGCCATTGATTTTGTCGCCAAGCCGTGCGAGCCCGAGCGGCTGAAATCCCTGCTGTTCAACGCCTTGCTGGTACAGGATGCCGAGCGCAGCGCGGACAAGGAACCCGCACCCGTCAGCAAGGACTCCGGCATCGTGGGCAAGAGCCTGGCCATGGATAAACTCCGCCAGCAGATCGAACAGTATGCTGCCGCACCTTTCCCGGTGCTGATCGAAGGTGAATCCGGCAGCGGCAAGGAGCGGGTGGCGTCCAACCTGCACCAGATGTCGCCCCGCTCAAGCAAGCCTTATCTGGCGCTCAACTGCGCAGCCATCTCACCGACACTGGTCGAGCCCACGCTGTTCGGTTACGCCAAAGGCGCGTTCACAGGTGCCACCAGCGCACGTGCCGGTTACTTCGAAGAAGCCGAAAACGGCACCCTGTTCCTCGACGAAATCGGCGAACTGCCACTGGAACTGCAAGCCAAGCTGCTGCGTGTCCTGGAAAACGGCGAATACCAGCGCGTCGGTGAAACCCAGCCACGTTTCTCCAACGCCCGGGTCGTCACCGCCACCAACCGTGATCTGCGCGCCGAGATCAAGTCAGGTCATTTCCGCGCGGATCTTTACCATCGGCTGTCGGTATTTTCCATCGCCGTGCCGCCCTTGCGCGAAATGGGCGAAGACAAGCTCTCCCTGCTCAACCATTTCCGCGATTTCTATGCCCGCGAAGCCAAAGGCCAGGCATTTCAGCTTGATCCACGCGCGCAACAGATGTGGGAGGACTACCACTTCCCTGGCAACGTGCGTGAACTGCGCAACATCGCCATCCGCCTGACAACCAAGTACCCCGGCATGGTCGTCAACGCCCAGCAGCTTGAAGACGAGCTTGATACGGACCAGGCCTATCCGCAGGAAATCCCGCTCGCCAACGACGGCAAGGCGCTGATCGAGCTGGCACGCAAGCAGTTGCAGACGCTGGCCAACTTCAACCTCGACATCACGCTGCGCCAATGGGAGAAGGCCTATGTCGAGGCTGCACTCAACATGACCCACGGCAACCTGTCGCAGGCCGCCAAGCTGCTCGGCATCAACCGCACCACGCTGTATAGCCGGATGCAGACGTACGGCAGCGAATAAACCCCTGTGTATTTTGACTATTTCGGTCTAAAAGAAGCTCCCTTCCGCATCACGCCGAATACCGAATACTGGTATGCCGGCGGCCAGCGCGGGGAAATGCTCGCCGCGCTGCTGTACGCCATCGGCCAGGGCGAAGGCATCATCAAGGTGGTCGGCGAGGTCGGCAGCGGCAAAACCATGTTGTGCCGCAAACTGGTCGCCCAACTCCCCGACACCATCGACAGCGTCTATCTCGGCAATCCCAGCCTGTCGGCCGACGACATGCTGGCAGCCATTCTGGCCGATCTGGGTATCGACCAGCCCGAGGAAAGCCGGCAGGCCCGGCTGGCACAACTCAACACCACCCTGTTGGCCCGCCACCAGGCAGGGCATCGCGTAGTGGCGTTTGTCGAAGAGGCCCAAGGCATCTCGCTCGACAACCTGGAATTCCTGCGGCTGCTGACCAACCTGGAAACCGCCACCGACAAGTTGCTGCAAATCGTGCTGTTTGGTCAGCCCGAGCTTGATACGCAACTGGCCGACCCGCGCATTCGCCAACTCAAGGACCGCATCACCCTGAGCCTGAATCTGTCGCCGCTCACCGAATCCGAAGTGGCCGACTATCTGCGTGCACGGCTGACGGTCGCCGGATACCGCGGACCTGATCTGTTTCCGTCTGCGCTGATTACACGCATGGCGCGACTGTCGGGTGGCCTTTCACGCCGGATCAACGTGCTGGCCGACAAAACCCTGCTGGCGGCCTATGCCGGGCAAACCCATACACTGACCCCGGCCCACCTGGACGCAGCTGCGGGCGATGCCGAGATCTACCCGCATACACGGCCATCCAGCCAGCCTGCCGGACTGCCCCGCTGGATCTGGCTGGGCGCCGGACTCGCAGCCGCACTCGGTTTACTGGCATTTGTCGCCTGGCAAGCCTTGGCCCCGACACCCCCACCGGCTGCGCCCGCCGTCAACGTCGCGCCCCCGCCCGGGCCGACCGTCCCATCCACTGCCCAGGTAACCGAACTGGCGACACAAACCCAGCGCTGGCTCGCCACCGCCGCGACCGGCACCCACGTCATTCAAGTCGCTGCGGCTAAAGAAGCCGCTCAGGCAGCCGTATTACTGGAGGGTCTTCACGCCGCCCCTAAACCGGTGCGCGTGCTGCATGGCCTGAGCCGGGGCACACCCGCCTGGATGATCCTGGTGGGTGAATTCCCCAACCGTGAGACAGCCATGGCGGCATTACGTACGCTGCCTGGTTCACCGGCAGACACCCCGTTTCTGCGCACGGTTGGCAAAATGCGCACCGTAGTCTTACCTACAGGATCATGATGAACGCTGTGTTGAAACGCTCCGCAATGACGCACCTGATGCTGGCCAGTCTCGTGCTGCTGGGCGGCTGCGTGCCGCCGCAGGCGTTTGACACCTCGCCCGGCCACATCAGCCAGCCCAGCCAGACGGCTGCCCCCGTCAGCCCCCCTCCAGAGCCCGTCAAGTCCGTGCCCACCCTGGCCGCGCCCCGGGCCAGCGCACCGATACCGACCTACACCGTGGTGGTCAACGACGTGCCGGTCAAGGACCTGCTGTTTTCAATCGCGCGCGACACCCAGTACAACATCGACCTGCATCCAGGCATCGCGGGCAAGGTCTCACTCAATGCGGTACAGGAACCGCTGCCCGCCATACTCGACCGCATCGCCCGGCAGGCCAACCTGCGCTACGAAATGAACGGCCGTACCGTGTCGATCATGCCCGACACCCCCTACGTCAAAACCTACAGCGTCAACTATGTGAACGTGGCACGCAACACGACGTCGAGCGTCGGCGTGGCCGCGCAGATCGCCAGCACCGGCGGTAGCGTGGGCGCTGCAAGCGGTTCGACCACAACGGTCGGAGGAAATTCTTCCACCACAACCGTGGCCAGCCAGTCCAACAACGATCTATGGACCGTGCTGGCCGACAACATCCGCACCATTCTCGCTGGCACCCGTGCCGTCACCCAGAGCAACGATGAACGCGCCGCCCGGCTGGATGCCGAAAAAGTTGCACGCGCCGAACGCGTATCGCAAGCCGAGGCCGCCAGCAAGGCTGGGGCAGGCGCAGCCAACCTGTTCACTGCCGCATTCGCCAACCAGCCCATCGGCGATGGAAAATACGATGTCGCGGTCAACCCGATGGCCGGCACGGTTTCTGTACTGGGTACCGCCAAACAGCAGGAACTGGTGCAGCAATACCTCGATCGCGTCACGAACGCTACGCAGCGTCAGGTATTGATTGAAGCGACCATTGTTGAAGTCAACCTCAAGGACCAATATCGTGCCGGCATCGACTGGTCACGTGCCTTGCAAGGTGCTATTGGCTGGCAAATCAGCACGGTCGGCGGCGTCAGCGGCAGCAAATCAAATCCGCTTGCCGATACGCTTGCGCCATTTATCCAGGCCACTTACAACGGGAACAATGGGTTCAAGGCTGCCATCGACCTTCTTGAATCCTATGGCAATACCAAGGTACTTTCCAGCCCCAAGCTGATGGCACTGAACAATCAGACTGCATTGCTCAAGGTGGTCAACAATCTGGTTTACTTTACAGTCAAGGCTGATACCAACCAGAATGCCAACAACACCACCACAACTTTCACAACTACTCCGCAAACAGTACCCGTCGGCGTAGTGATGTCCGTTTTGCCGCAGATCAATGAAAACGGCATGGTCTCACTCACGGTTCGTCCAACCATTTCCCGCCAGGTCGGGGCTGTGCAAGACCCCAACCCCGAGTTGAAAAAAGAGAACATCAACAGCAGCGTACCGGTCATTCAGGTGCGTGAAATGGAATCGCTGCTGCAAGTCCGCAGTGGCCAGACCGTGATTCTTGGCGGACTGATTCAGGACGACACCAACAACGCCCGCGACGGCCTGCCCGGCCTGTCACGCCCCGAAGGCGTCGGCGCGATATTCGGCCAGCATGAGCGCATCAACAATCAGACCGAACTGGTAATTTTTCTGCGCCCAGTCGTGGTAACCAACCCCTCGCTGGAAAGCGACGAACTGCGCCAGTTCCAGCGCCTGTTGCCTACGGCACGGAGCAGTCCTTGAGCCTCCTGCTCAAAGCATTGAAACAGGCCGAATCCGCGAATGCGGACAAGCCGGATGTCGACCGGTTTGGTCCGGATGAGCGGATCGATGGTCACCTCGAACTGGAACCTGTCCTTGAATCCGGCACGGCCACGGCGCGCGAATGGGTTGAGCCGC
Source organism: Thiobacillus sp. (assembly GCA_024710445.1). GTDB lineage: Bacteria > Pseudomonadota > Gammaproteobacteria > Burkholderiales > Thiobacillaceae > Thiobacillus. The sequence goes on along the minus strand of JANJUT010000177.1, from coordinate 3,346 downwards.
CGGGGCTGTTGTTTGGCAGCAGTGGACTCACGCCCAAGGCATCCCGCAGGCCAAGTTTCCGCTGGCCACAACTCTCGCTGGTTCCGCTCACCGCACTGCTGGCCGCACTGGTTGCGGTGGGCTACGGAATCTATCTTTACTTTGAACTGCAACCGCCGACGGCCACGCCAGTGCCCACGGTGAATACGGCGGCACCCGCCACCCCTGCAGTCGAACCAGCCCAACCCGCTTTGCCGCCGCCGCTTCCGGATACGCCCTTGCCGGCACCCTCGTTCACCATGCCCGGCCCACAACCGGAACCGGCTATCGCGCCGCCCAGCCCGGCGACTCCGGACGTGCGCACGGACTCCCTGACTCCGCCAAATGTTGAGGCCCCCACACGCAGATCCGCCCCGCCGTCTGCGACACGACCCGTGTTCCAGCCCGACACCCAAAGCACGGTACTCAGCCAGGCCTACGCTGCTTATCAGCGCGGTGCGCTCGCCGAAGCGCAGCGTCTCTACAGCCAGATCGCCGCACGTGGCCGCAATGTGGACGCACTGCTTGGACTGGCCGCGATTGCCAGCGCGCAGAAACGCGATGCGGATGCTCAGCGCCTGTATCGCGACGTGCTGGATATCGATCCGCTGAATGCCACCGCCCAGGGCGCCCTGCTCGACCTGCTCGGCAACACCGACAGCCAGGCGACGGAAAGCCGCCTGAAAATGCTGATCGAACGCGATCCCAGCCCGCACCTGCATCAAACCCTGGGCAATCTTTACGCTGACCAGAAACGCTGGAACGATGCCCAGGCTGCCTACTTCGAGGCCTACCGCAGCGCACCCGACAATGCCGATTACGCCTTCAATCTGGCCGTCAGTCTCGACCAGCTAAGTCAGTTCGCTGCCGCACGTACCTATTACGAAAAGGCGCTCGCAAGCGGCGGGGTTCACCGTTTCGACCATGCCCAGGCCGTAACGCGCGTGCAGCAGTTGAAATCGGCGCGATAAGGTCACGCGATGGAGCGCCGTAAAAAACTCCGCATGGGCGAAACCCTGGTCTCACAGGGACTCATTACCCTGGACCAGCTGCGCATCGGCCTGAAGGAACAGAAAGCCACCGGCCTGCCGATCGGTCGCCAGCTCGTCGCGCTGGGCTTCATGACCGAGGCGGTGTTGCGCGACCAGCTCGCCAATGCGCTCGGCAGCCAGGGCATCGACCTCACGCAGGTGGTGGCCGACCCGGAAGCCCTGCAACTGGTGCCCGAGGAATTCGCCCGCCGCCACCATCTGCTGCCGATCGCTCACGACGCGGCGCGCAACATCCTGACGCTGGCAACCACCGACATGTTCAACGTGGTCGCGCTTGATCAGCTGAAAGCTTCGCTCGGCGGCCAGCTTGAAATCGACACGCTGCTGGCGGCCGAAGCGCAGCTGCTCGAATGCATCGACAAGTTCTACGGCTTCGACCTCTCGCTCGACGGCATCCTGCGCGAGATCGAAACCGGCGAAGTCGATTACGCCAGCCTCAATCCCGAAACCGAGGAATACACCCAGCCGGTGGTGCGGCTGGTCGGTGCGCTGCTCACCGACGCGGTGAAGCGCGAATCCTCCGACATCCACTTCGAACCCGAGCACGCCTTCCTGCGCATCCGCTACCGCATCGACGGCGTGCTGGAACAGATCCGCAGCCTGCACAAGACCTATTGGCCGGGGATTCTGGTGCGGCTCAAAGTGCTGTCGGGAATGAACATCGCCGAGACGCGCGCGCCGCAGGACGGCCGCATGTCGCTGACGCTGAATGGCCGGCCGATCGATTTCCGCGTCTCGTCGCAGCCCGGCATCCACGGCGAGAACGTGGTGCTGCGCATCCTCGACCGCGAGAAATCCATCATGCCGCTGGAGCAGATGGGCTTCACCGACGACGCGCTGCGCGAACTGCAGCTGATGATGGCGCGTCCCGAAGGCATTCTCGTCGTCACCGGGCCGACCGGTTCGGGCAAGACCACCACCTTGTACTCGATGCTGTCGCACCTCAACAACGAGACCGTCAACATCATGACGCTGGAAGACCCGGTCGAGTACCCGGTCACGCTGATGCGTCAAAGCTCGGTCAACGAAACACTCAAACTCGACTTTGCCAACGGCATCCGCTCCATCATGCGGCAGGATCCCGACATCATTCTGGTCGGCGAAATCCGCGACAAGGACACCGCCGAAATGGCCTTCCGTGCCGCCATGACCGGTCACCAGGTGTTCACCACCCTGCATACCAACTCGGCCCTCGGCGTCTTTCCCAGATTGATGGATATCGGCATCCAGTCCGGCATCCTTTCCGGCAACATCATCGGCGTCGTCGCCCAGCGACTGGTGCGAAAGCTATGCTCGCACTGCAAGGAAGCCTACACAGCCGACGAACACGAATCAGCCATTCTCGGTGTCGACCCGGCCACCCCGCCGCAGATCTACCGCGCAGTGGGTTGTCCAGTGTGCAGCCATAAAGGCTACCGTGGCCGGCTTGCCTTGATCGAACTGCTGCGCATGGACCCGACTCTCGACGAACTCGTCGCCAACCATGCGCCCCTGCACGAAATCCGCCGCGCTGCCTTCGAGCATGGTTATCACCCTCTGGCGGAAGATGGCATCCAGCGGGTGAAAGATGGCGTGACCTCGTTGTCCGAGGTGGCGCGGGTGGTGGATTTGACGGGGCGGGTGTGAGGATGGCCTCTTCGCCCACATCAGTGACCATGCAGAGGCTTCGCGTTTCGCCTGCGGGCGAGATACTTTCTTTTGCGTGGCCAAAAGAAAGTATCCAAAGAAAAAGCCACCCCTGCTGTGTCGGCCTTCGGCTCCCCTGCGATGCTCGCCACCCGAGGCGGGGCTGGAACTCGCCCAGGGGAGCCGCACAAAAACCGGCTCACAGCGGAGCTCAAACACCCCACCCCAATCTACCACCGGCAGCTGCGCTTCTCGGCGACACAGAAGGGGCTCCCATGCAGGCGCCAGCGCTTGGTGAACAGTTGGCATTACGCGCGAACCGGTCCGGGTTTTGTTCCCCTTCAGAGCTGCCGATTTGGCATGTGCGGGCGGGGGAACAGCGGAACCGTGTCCGAGCTCCGCAGCAAGGCACGTTTTGTGTGCATTGCCAGGGCGAGTTGGTGAAGCGCCCGCACGCTCATGCCAAATCGGGAACCCGCAGGGCTGCGATGTGGGGTCGCTTTTTCTTTGGTTACTTTCTTTTGGCGAAGCAAAAGAAAGTAACTCGCCCAAAGGCGAAAAGCGAAGCCTCGGCAAGCGGCGACAAATCACGCTCGCCATCAGTACACCCGCTCCTTCGGCCGTATCGACTCCACCGTCAGCGGCTTCAG
>JANJUT010000161.1 GCA_024710445.1 Thiobacillus sp. | reverse complement strand
GAAACGCAGGAAGGCGATCACGCGCGGATCGATGTCTTCGGCATGCGCCCAGTCCACCCAGTCATCGAGATTGACTTCCACTTCGTAGTGCGTAAAGCGGTTGGCCAGCGGCGCCGGCATCGCGTAGGTCACGCCACGGTCACCCTGGCGGTTGCCCGCGGCAAAGATCACCCAGCCGTCCGGCACGGTGTATTCACCCAGGCGGCGATCGAGAATCAACTGGTAGGCGGCGGCCGACACGGTGGGCGGCGCCGAGGTGATTTCGTCCAGGAACAGGATGCCCGACAGGCCATGACGCTCGGCATCCGGCAGCACAGAGGGGATCGACCACTCGACCAGCTGGCCGTTGCGGAACGGAATGCCGCGCAGGTCGGTCGGCTCCATTTGCGACAACCGGATATCGATCAGCGGCACGCCGTGCTGCTGCGCAATCTTGGCAACAATCTGTGATTTTCCGACGCCCGGCGGACCCCACAGCATCACCGGGGTATGGTGGCCGTCGGCAGCGCTGTCGAATTCGCGGTCGAGGATGGTTTCAATATGGGAAGGACGCATGGGCAAATCAGAACAACGATAGATGAACCCAAATGATAATCGCTCACGCGCCCAGCTGCCAGTTTCAGCCTTGCCCGGTGTGGGGAGACTTTGGTACCTTGCCCCTAAAGGACTCCGATCCTCTACGCATTAAAAATACGTGTGGAGTCGTATGCCCCACAAGGGGACTCCGACTTTCTATGAGCTAAAGGACTCCGATCCACTACGCACTGAAGTGCGTGTGGAATCGTATGCCACGAAACCGACTGATTGGATGCAGCATGAATTTTTGCAGTGAATGTGGCAGTGCAGTGGCGGTGCGTGTGCCGGACGGCGATCATCTGCCGCGCCATGTATGCCCGGACTGCGGCACCATCCATTATCAGAATCCAAAAATGGTCGTCGGCTGCATTCCCGAGTGGGAAGACAAGGTGCTGCTGTGCCGCCGCGCCATCGAACCCAGATACGGGCTGTGGACTCTGCCGGCGGGTTTCATGGAAAACGCTGAGACCACGCAGGAAGGCGCAGCACGAGAAACCTGGGAAGAAGCCGGCGCCCGCATTGAAGTGGGCAAGCTCTATACCCTGTATAACCTGCCGCACGTCAATCAGGTGTACCTCCTGTTCCGCGCTCGCTTGCTCGACCTGAATTTCCAGCCCGGCATCGAATCGCTCGAAGCCCGGTTATTTACCGAAGCGGAAATCCCCTGGGATCAAATCGCGTTCCGCACCGTGCGCGCCACGCTGGAACAATATTTCAGCGACCGGCGCAGCGGGTCATTCGATTTTCATTTCGGGGATATCCGTCCGCTCTGACATCAGCCATAGGAGGCTCAAGCAGCCTGTGCAAGCTGTTCCCGGCCCAGCACATCCATTCCCACGCGCAACCAGCCCTCGTGGCTTTCCTGAACTTCACCCAGCCGCAGGCGATAGAGCATATCGCCATCGCTCAGCATCAGGGGCGCGCCCAATTGATAGTGGGTACGTGGAATCAGCAGATTGCTGACGCCTTGATCGGTCTGGCTCATCGGAAGAAATACTGCCCAGGTTTTTTCCTTCACCGCGCCTGGCACATCCGCCTCAAAATAAACCTCTACCCGCTTGGGATGGCGTGACAGGCGCTGCATGCCCACCAGATGCTGGCCGTCTTCCTCACGGTTCCAGCGTAGCGCGAGCAATTGCCAGACATTTTCTGCGGGGTCCCAGCTCACGGCCACCAGATGGCCATGCGGAAATTTCGGTTCATCCGGCAACGCGAAGCCCATGCCTTCAGGGCTTTCGTCGCGCAGCATCCACGGCTCCAGGGCCGGGCGCTCCCGCGCGGTATCGGGATGGATCAGCGCCGACAGGATGTTTTCCATGCCCGCCGCCACCCACACGCGGCCAAAGCGATTGGTGCGCTGACGATTGCGACGAATCCCGCCGCGCTCAATCAGGCTCGCCACCTGGCGGGTCAGCCCGTTGTCGGCGTCCACCCCTGTGGATTGATCCAGCGACTTGAGGTATTCGACCAGCGGACCCAGGGCAAAGTAACGTAGCCGGCGACCTTGCACCCACTCGTCTTCCAGCACGCTGGCGCCCTCGCTCAGCGACAGGTCAACCATGTGCGTATGCACGTCGCGTTTCGGTACGGTTTCAGGCAACGGCAAGGGTTCGTAGCCATCAATCATCTGCGCAATGGTTTCGATTTCCTGTGCCCGGTAGCCGAGCGGATGCACCAATCCCATCAGCACCACCAGCGAGTATTCGCGCGCACAGTGGGTGGAACGTGTATGGACCTTCACGGGCTCGGTTGCAAAGCCATCACGCTCGATCAGGCGGTAAATCTTGTGTATCCGCCGCCAGGCAGAGGCGGCCGGATTACGTGCCTGGTGATAATCCCAGCGCATGACCAGGCCGGCATACCGAATTGCACGGGCGGCAATTTCTGCGGCAAAAGGTTTGAGTTCACTGCTTGCGGGATTGCGATACGCCTGTTTCAGCATGTTCAGCCAGGCCTCGGCCAGTAGCGACCAGAACACCCAGGATTCACGCCACAGCGCCTGCCGCGCCAGACGAAATGCCGCCTGATTGCGCACATACTGTTCGACGATGCGCAACTGCAACGGCAAGCCGACTTCTTCCAGCTTCATCAGGGCCTTCATGCGGTTCACCGTGGCCGCTTCATTTTCTGCATTGAAACGCTCCAGTCCTTCGACCAGGGCATGGTGCGCATCGTAGTCCGATTCCGACGACAGGGTTTTCAGCCATTTCTCGGCTGCCTTGGTCGATGCGAAGGGCGATCCCACTTCAGCTTTTCTGCGGCGGGTAATGGCGCTCAGCATTTCAAACAGTTCTGTCATGGTGTTGGTATCCAGAATCGGGTGCTCAATAAGCAGCACCATCCATGCCAAGCCCACCCATGCCTGCTCCGTTTTCAAGGTCTTGGTTTTACTGAAATTTACTTCGCAGGCGAGACCATGCTGCCAGCCTGGGTATCGAAAATCCGACACCTGATGACGAAGCCGCGACAATGCGGCCCGGCACCCCCAAACACACCACCGGCTCCGGACAAAATAGAACGAACCCGTTACAATGCCGGCCGTGGAAGCGTGGCCGAGCGGTTTAAGGCACCGGTCTTGAAAACTTATGTACGAATCGCATCAAAGTTGTTAAAATAGCAATATAAACAATGTGTTACATGACAACGCTTGGTGCTGTTACTGGTGCCGTTTAGCGTATTCATAGCAAGTCAGAAAATGGTGGGTTGGCCGAGCGGTTGAAGGCACTAGTCTTGAAAACTAGCGAGGGGGCAACCCCTTCCAGGGTTCGAATCCCTGACCCACCGCCAAATATAGCGAAGGGGCGTAATGGGTACGTATCGTGTCGCCGAGGTTTGCCCTAATGGGCATGTGGTCACGTCTGCAGCTGACCAGTACCCAGAACATCGAGAAAAGTTCTGCTCCAAGTGTGGTGAAGAAACACTTACAAAGTGCCCGGCTTGTCAGGCGCCAATACGGGGCATATACGAAACAAGCCGCTTCGGAGGATACTTTGGGTACGACCGACCCGCCCATTGCCACAACTGCGGCAGCGCGTTCCCTTGGACTGAACGTAGGCTATCTGGTGCGGTTGAATACTTAGAAGCGGGTACAGACTTGTCCGCCGATGAAATCCAGCAGTTCCGAACTGATCTTGTCGAGCTGACTAAAGACAGCCCGAAGACTCAAGTAGCCTCCCTCCGCTTCAAAAATGTAATGGGAAAAGTTGGCACCACGGTCGCGTGTGGGGGGAGAGATATATTTGTTTTTGTGGTGAGCGAAACAGCTAAGAAATCGATCAGGGGAGGTTTAAAAATAAACATGAATGGATAAAGGACCCCCC
>JANJUT010000103.1 GCA_024710445.1 Thiobacillus sp. | reverse complement strand
CACTCGACCAACCCCTGCCGCCACGGAATCCCGATGCCACGCCGGCAAACACGAACACGGCAATAAATAACAATATCGGGCTGAACCCCAGCAGCATCGCCCCCAGCGCCCCGCTACCCAGCGCAGCAACGCCACCGGCAGCCGGACGGCTCATCATGGCGGAGAGCAGCCAGCCCGCAATGATGCCGCCCACAATGAGCAGCACAAATGGTTCATCGCCTCCACCACCATCCTGTTTGCCAGGCGGCGGCAGCGATTCACCTTCGATCAGCCGCATGAGTTGCTGCACCCCTGCGTCGATACCGCCATTGAAATCGTCTGTCTTGAAATAAGGCGTGATGACTTCGTCTATCACCCGCCTGGCCACCGCATCGGGGATCGCACCTTCCAGCCCGTATCCCACTTCGATGCGAAGCTTCCGGTCGTTTTTGGCCACAATCAGAATCAGTCCATCGTCAACATCGGCGCGGCCAAGTTTCCATTTTTCCGCTACACGAATACCAAACTGCTCGATCGCTTCGGGCTGGGTCGTTGGCACGATCAGCACCGCAATCTGGCTGCCTTTTTTCGTTTCAAATGTGGCAAGCGTATTTTCGAGCGTGGCAACCTGACTCGCGCTCAGCGTCCCGGTCAGGTCCGTCACCCGGCGCGACAACTCGACCAAGGCCACCTGCGCCCATGCCGGCCACGCAAAAATCAGCAGCAAGCAGCCGAGCGCAAGCCTTGAGCGGCAGCCGGAAATAAACAAGCGGATCAGTAGGCTGGTGAGGGGCTGGCGGGGGCGGCAGCGCCACTGGCCGGCGCTGCAGGTGAACCGAAATCAACCTTGGGCGGCGCGGCAATGGCCTGCTCGTTCTCCACCGTAAAGCTGGGCTTGGTGGTGTAACCAAACAGCATTGCCGTCAGGTTGGAGGGGAAGGAGCGCACCGTAACGTTGTAGGTTTTCACTGCGCTGATATATCGGTTGCGTGCCACCGTGATGCGATTCTCGGTGCCTTCGAGCTGGGCCTGCAGATCGCGAAACAGGCCGTCGGCCTTGAGTTGCGGATAATTCTCCGCTACCAGCAGCAGGCGCGAAATCGCGCTGGTCATCTGCCCCTGGGCGGCGATGTATTTCTGGAAGGACGCCTCGTCATTGACCAATTCCGGTGTCGCCTGGATGGAACCGACGCGGGCACGCGCTTCGGTCACCGCGATGAACACCTCCTGCTCGTGGGCGGCATAGCCCTTCACCACATTGACCAGGTTCGGCACCAGATCGGCACGACGCTGATACTGGTTCAGCACTTCGGCCCAGGTGGCCTTGATGTCCTCGTCGGTGCTTTGCAGCGTGTTGTATCCGCAGCCCGACAAACCCAGCGCCACGAATCCCGCAGCCGCCCATTTGAAAATATCTGGCCATTTGAACATTTCAGTCTCCCGAGTTGTAAATGCAGCGTACGGTCATGCCACGCCCCAGGTGGCAAACAGCGGATCGGACTCGCCCAGCCTGTCTGCGTAGCGATCATCCTTCGGGCGCTTGAGCCCACGCTCGACATAGGTTTCGACTTTCTTGAAGCCAGCCTGCTTGATCAGCATACCGACCCAGGCCATACGCTCCATCGGATGCAACTGCGTCCACAGTTTAATCACCTTGGGCGGAAAATACCGGTTCGACATGGTCACCACGAACATGCCGCCCGGCTTCAATACCCGCCGGGCCTCCGCCACGATCTTGTGTGGCTGCGTCAGGTATTCGAATGACACCGTGCACACCACCGCATCGAAGCTGGCATCGGCAAATGGCAGTTTTGGATCGACATTGAGATCGTGCACGATGCGCTCGGAAAGTTGCGGATTGTCCGCCAGTTCCTCGGCATTCATCCCCAGTCCCACGGTGGACTGAACCGTATCCGGCATATGCGAACGCCACCCCGCCATCAGGTCGAGCACCCGCGCATTTTCAGGCAGAACGGTGCGATACAGGGCCTGAATCCGGCGGGCACACACGGCATCGACATGGGTCACTTTCCGGGGTTGTGCATAGAATCCGGCATCGGGCGACTCGTCTTCGCGCGCAAATGCATCCGCTCCCTCAAAATCAGTCGGCGTCTGCATCTGCGTTTCCATGCCGCTCCATTCCAGAAGCTGCCCGATCTGTCCCACCGGTTCGGTCGAAACATCGCTCTTGCCGCTATCGATGCTGAAGATGCGCCCCTGCAGCGGGTGGCTGAAATTGGCCGCGAAGTGATCGGCATTCAGCTTCATCACCCGGAACATCGGGCCGGGTGCCTCATCGGCATGCAGCAGTTGCGACGGATAAAACCGTCCCTGTTTGAGTTCTGCGATTTCGCTGTGGAATACCTCGTTGGGAATGTCATATTCAATCTTCGGTCCCACATCCACCTGTGCGTCGACCGGCGGCGTGTCGCCTGGCGCCCACACCACCACCTGGTGCCGGCCCAGATCGGAAAAATAATTCACGCGAAAGCGCAAAGCAGAATGCAGAAGTTTCATAAACAGTCAGACCAATCAATACTGGGTAGTAAATTCAGGAAGCAGCGTGCATCAGTCGCCGGGCAAGACACAAATCCTCCCATGCAAGCGCCTTCTCGGTCGGCTTGCGCAGCAGGTAGGCCGGGTGATACGTCACGACCAGTGGCACACCCTGGAATTGATGCGCCCGGCCACGCAAATGGCCAATCGCCTCATCGGTATCGAGCAGGCTCTGCGCGGCAAACCGTCCCAGTGCGAGAATGAGCTTGGGCTGGATCAAATCAATCTGCGCCAGCAAATAAGGCCGGCAGGCCGACACTTCGTCCGGCTCGGGGTTGCGGTTGCCGGGCGGCCGCGACTTCAGCACATTGGTGATGTAGACGTTTTGTCCACGCGCCAGGCCTATCGACGCCAGCATGGCGTCGAGCAGCTTGCCCGCCTGTCCCACAAACGGCTCGCCTTGCGCGTCCTCGTCTGCACCCGGCGCTTCGCCGATGATCAGCCAGTCGGCGTGCTGGTCGCCCACGCCCAGCACGCCCTGTGTGCGACTGGCATGGAGTTTACAGGCGGTGCAGTGCGCCACGGCTTCAGCCAGCGTGTCCCACGTGTAGTGCACAGGCGATCCTGACGCACTCGGCGCAACAGGCGTCTCGCGCAGCCGCCACACCGGGCCGATTCCCAGTTCGTTGAATACTGCATCGCGGCTCAGCATGACAACTCGCGCTTCATGATCAACGCATCCTCGCGACCCTCATGTGCCGGATAATAGGCCCGGCGCACGGCCAGATCGACGAAGCCGCTGTTGTGATACAGGCCAATCGCAGCGCTATTGGAGGTGCGCACTTCCAGAAACATGCTTTCCGCCCTGTGGTCGCAGGCGCATGCCAGGCAATGTGCCAGCAAATCGCGCCCCAGACCGTGGCGGCGCCAGGCCGGTGCAATAGTGAGGTTGAGCAAATGGGATTCGCCTGCCGCCGCCATCATGGCGTAATAGCCGACGATATCTCCATCGGCCTCGCGTACCCACATGCTGTAACCCGCATTGAGCGAATCAGAAAAACTGCCCGCGCTCCACGGATAGTCATAGCTCGCCAATTCAATTTTATGAATGCGCGGCAGGTCTTCCTGAACCATGGGGCGCACGCGATGTGCCATTTTGAGCACGGCGCTCATGCGGTTTTTCTCGCACGCCGTTCGTCGATTGTCTGTGCAACCTTATCGCGCAGATAAATCGGCGCAGCCAGCGCCGCGTCCACACTTTCGCCACGCTCGAACGCCTGAACGGCGAGCGGTGCCATGGCTGCGGCATCCGGCATGATGGTGTCGTCAATGCGCACCAGTTGCGCCGTCAGACGCGGACGCAACACGGCGCCCAGTGCGGCAAAACCATTGCCTGCCCCCACCCAGTCATCACCGTCAGGCACCCGTACCGACTCCGGCAATGCCAATGCAGGTTCAATGACACAGCGCCAGCCTGCCGGCTCGCGCTGATACGCGGCCCAATACACTTCGGCCATGCGCGCATCGAGCACCGTCAGCACCCTGTCTGCGTCCGCCTGCCCGGCAATGGATTCCAGCGTTGAAACCCCCACTACCGGCAGATCGGCGCCCAGTGCCAGCCCCTGCGTCACCGCACAGGCAATACGCAAACCCGTAAACGAACCAGGGCCTGCGCCATAGGCAATGCCGTCGAGTTGGCGCAGCGTCATCGAAGTCTCACGCAGCAGTTCGTCCACCATCGGCAGCAACAGGCTGCTGTGCCGCTGTTCAGCCAGTAGCCGACGCGCGTGAATCTGGCCATCCAGCCATAGCGCAGCCGAGCAATATTCGGTGGAGGTATCGAGCACGAGCAGTTTCATGGGCACGATTCTAGCAGGCTGGCGCTCACCCCTCGGCCGGCCGGCCCTGGCGTTTTCCTCGATAGGTGATGCGATAAATCGCGCCGGCCAGGTCATCCGATACCAGCAGGCTGCCGTCAGGCATCACCAGCACGTCGGCGGGACGCCCCCAGGCCGATTCGTTTTTCATCCAGCCGCTGACAAAAGGCTCGTAGCTGACCGCACGATGGCCATTCAGCCGCACCACGCTGACCTGATAA
>JANJUT010000217.1 GCA_024710445.1 Thiobacillus sp. | reverse complement strand
GCTGGGGGCGATGCTGCTGGGGTTCAGCCCGATATTGTTATATATTGCCGTGATCGTGTTTGCCGGCGTGGCATCGGGATTCCGTGGCTGCAGGGGTTGGTCGAGTGGCGGTGGCGGGGGGTTGGGGGGCGGCGGCTCCTGGGGTGGCGGTGGCGGGGGATTCGGTGGCGGGGGGGCATCAGGTTCATGGTGAATTTCAGGCGCTGGCTTAAACATCTCTTCATGCCCCCCTGGGCGTGGAAGCGCACGTTTCCACAAGCCACGCTCGATGCGATCGAGGCTGCGATTCGCGGTAGCGAAACCGCACACAATGGCGAAATCCGTTTTGCCATTGAGAACAGCCTCCCTGCATCCGCAGTGTGGCGTGGCATGAATGGCCGCGAGCGTGCGGTTGAAGTGTTTTCCACTCTGCGGGTGTGGGATACCGAGCACAACAGTGGCGTGCTGGTGTATCTGCTGCTGGCTGATCACGACATCGAAATCGTGGCTGATCGAGGCATTGCCACGCGGGTAGATACGGCTGCATGGGAGGCTGTGGCGCAATCCATGGAAGCCGTGTTCAGGCAAGGTGATTTTGAGCGCGGAGCAGTGAATGGAATCGAACAGATTAGCGCGTTGCTGGCGGCGCATTTTCCGCCTGGCGTGCATAATCCGGACGAACTGGCGAATCGCCCCGTGATTATTAGGAGATGAGATGCAGGCGTATATCGTTTGGTGGGTTGTGTCGGCGCTACTGGTGGGGGTGGAACTTACCAGCGGAACGTTTTACCTGCTGGTGTACGGCGCGGCCGCGGCAGTAGCCGGTGTGGTTGCGTGGCTAGGCGCGGGCCTGGTGACACAATTGCTGACGGCGGGCGTGATTGCGGTGCTGGGCACCCTTGCACTGCGCCACTGGAAGCGCACCACCGATCACCCGGAGTCCACGGTGCAGGATATGGACATCGGACAGAACGTGCTGGTCGAGTCCTGGCAGGCAGGGCGGGGACATGTCAAATACCGGGGCGCGGTGTGGGATGCAGAAGCTGAGTCGGTCGATGTGGACAGCACTCGCCCACTTGTTATTCGCGCGGTCAAAGGCAACACGCTGGTTCTGGGCAACGAATAACCCATTCCGGGCATATAAATAAGGAGAGAAATAGATGGATATCGTCGCGCTGGTAATTCTTATTGTGATTGGCATCATTGTCGCCAAGGGTGTGCGGGTGGTGCCGCAGCAAAATGCCTGGGTGGTTGAGCGTCTTGGCAAGTTTCACGCGGTACTTGTGCCTGGCCTCAATCTGGTCATTCCATTTATCGATAATGTGGCCTACAAACATTCGTTAAAAGAAATTCCGCTTGATGTGCCGAGCCAGATTTGCATCACGCGTGACAACACGCAGTTGTCAGTCGACGGCATTCTGTATTTTCAGGTAACCGATCCCAAGATGGCGTCCTACGGCGCGAGCGACTATATCGCGGCGATTTCGCAACTGGCGCAGACCACGCTGCGCTCGATGATCGGCAAGATGGAAATGGACCGCACCTTTGAAGAGCGCGATGACATTAACCGTGGGGTGGTGATGGCGCTCAACGAAGCCTCGACCAACTGGGGCGTCAAAGTGCTGCGCTATGAAATCAAGGACCTGACCCCGCCGAAGGAAATCCTCCACGCCATGCAACGTCAGATCACGGCCGAGCGTGAAAAGCGTGCACTGATTGCCTCGTCTGAAGGCCGCATGCAGGAGCAGATCAACATTGCCACCGGCGAACGCAATGCGGCGATTCAGGAGTCCGAAGGCGAGAAGCAGGCGGCCATCAACGTCGCCGAGGGCGAGGCTGAGGCGATCAAGGCCATTGCCGTCGCCAACGCCGAAGCGATTGCCCGGGTGGCCCGTGCCATCGAGTTGCCGGGCGGGATTCAGGCGGTCAATCTGAAAGTGGCTGAGAAATATGTTGACGCCTTTGCAGGCATCGCCAAGACGGGCAATACCTTGATCGTGCCGTCCAACATGGCTGATATCAGCACCCTGATTGCCGGGGCGATGAGTGTGGTGAAGTCACAAGGTGGAGCAGGTGCAGGGCCGGCTTGATCCGGATAAAACCTGGGCCAGATAACGTTCAGGGTTATGCGGTATTGAGTTTGCGCAAGCCCGCTTTGTGTACACGGAGCCGGGCTTTTCGTGTGTCGGGTTTATTGGCTAACCCGTGTTTTCAGATCCTGTTGCCTGTCGCGTCGGATTCAGTGCACGACATCCTTGCGATGTCGCAGCCAAATGGCTGTCATCACGCTGGTGATGAACAGGCCAAATACCCATACAACCGTGTGAATGTGCCAGTCGGCGCGCATCATCAGGGCATAGGCGCCGGTCAGCATCAGAATGCTGATATTTTCATTGAAGTTCTGCTGGGCGATGGAATGGCCTGCTCCCATCAATAAATGCCCACGATGTTGCAACAGCGCATTCATGGGCACGACAAAGAAGCCTGCCAGCACGCCAATCAGCGTCAACAGGAACAGCGTGGGAATCAGGCTGTCGACCCAGATCAGTGCGATGGGCACCAGGCCCAGGAGAATACCCGCAGGCAAGGTGCGAATCGCATGTTCAAGCCGGACATATTTTCCTGCCAGGATGGAGCCCAGCGCGATGCCTACAGCGGTGGCTGCTGTGAGCTGGGTGGCCTGGCTGAGGCTGTATTTCAGGTTGAGGGCGGCCCATTCGATGATGAGCAGGCGTAGGGTGGCGCCCACCCCCCAGAACAAGGTGGTGACGGCGAGCGAGACCTGACCAAGCGGATCGCGCCACAACAGTTTGAAGCTGTGCCCGAAATCATGAAGGATATACAAGGGCGACTTGCTGGGCAGCTTGTGGTCGATTGGCAGGCGCGGAATGAACAGGTTGGCGAACGCCGCGCCCACGTAAAGAACCGTGATGACGACAATGGCAAATTTGGGTGCAATGACAATGGTCATGAGCCCGAAACTGGCGAGAATGTTTTCGGCCAGTTGCGGATTGATGAGCGCGCCGCCAATAATGGCGCCAAGCACGATGGCGGCAACAGTGGTGCCCTCCATCCAGCTATTGGCAACCACGAGTTTGTTGGGTGGCAGCAGTTCGGTGAGGATGCCGTATTTCGCCGGCGAATACATGGCCGCGCCCACGCCTACGATGGCGTACGCCAGCAGGGGGTGCAAACCCATGAGCATGGTCAGGCAACCGAGAAACTTGACCGTGTTGGCGATCAGCATGACGCGGCCTTTGGGCAAGGCGTCTGCAAATGGTCCAGCCAGGGGTGCCAGCGCGATGTAGGCAACCACAAAAACGGTTTGCAGCAGGGGGGAGAACCACTCGGGTGCCGAGAAAAATACCAGCAGGCCAATCGCTGCAAACAGCAGGGCGTTGTCAGCCAGAGCGGACAGGAACTGCGCCATCAGGATGGTATAAAATGCGCGGTTCACTATCTGCCCGGGTCAGGATCGGCGGAATGCCGTGTATGGAGTCGTGTGTGGCGCGGGCGAAAGCTCAGCGATTACAGCAACTTGGTATTGGGAATGTATCAACACGGGCGGGTTTGTGGTTGAATAAAAAACTTTTCTGACCCGGGGACGGGGATTTATGGCCGACCGCAGACTTCAAGTATTCTACACCGTTGCCAAGCAGCTCAGCTTTACCAAGGCTGCCGACATTCTGTACATGACCCAGCCTGCCGTGACTTTTCAGGTCAAGCAACTGGAAGAGCACTTCAATACCCGTTTGTTTGAACGGAGCCATGGCAAGATTTCCCTGACGCTGGCGGGAGATCTGGTGCTGGGCTATGCCGAGCGCATTCTCGCCCTGACGGCGGAGATGGACGCACGGGTGGGCGAGTTGACAGGGCAGGTGACCGGGCCCCTGATGATCGGGGCATCGACGACCATCGCCGAATATCTGTTGCCGCGCATTCTGGGCGAGTTCAAGCAGCGTTTCCCGCAAGTGCAGGCGCAGCTTACCGTTGCCAACTCGGAAACCGTGGCCGCCAAGGTGGCGGACCATTCGCTTGACGTCGGCCTGATCGAAGCGCCATCGCATATTCCCATTCTGACAACGCTGGCATGCTGCGACGATGAACTGGTGATGATTTGCTCACCCAATCATCCAATGGCTTCGCGTGGAAGCGTGACTGCGCGCGAAATCGCCGAGCAGCCCTACGTGTCACGCGAGCATGGATCGGGTACGCGGGAGGTGGTGGACGATTTCTTCAAGGACAATGGCGTCAACCCGGATGATCTGCATATCGAGATGGAACTGGGGAGCCGCGAGGCGATCAAGGGCGCGGTCGAGGCCAATCTCGGAGTGGCCATCATGTCTGCATCCACGGTCAACAAGGAACTGCAACTCGGCACCCTGGTCGCTGTGCAACTGGAACCCAGGCTGACGCGCGAGCTGACCATGGTGTACGCACCGGAAAAATTCCGCAGCAAGCTGCTCGACGCTTTCATCAGTTTTGCCGACAACAAATTCCAGCAATGCAATGTCGCTTTGAAACCGCAGAAACGCACGGCCAAAGGACGCATTGTTGATGCGTGACAGCAAGCGCCTGCTGTCCATTTTCAGGGCATTATCGGAATCACGACAGCAGGCTTTGCTGGATTACGCCGATTTTCTGGCGGGTAAGGAAGGGGCTGAAGCCGCTTCTGCGCCGCCCAGTGAACCGCTGTCGATCCCGCGTCCCGAGCAGGAAAATGTCGTGAAAGCAATTCAGCGTTTGATGCAGACTTACCCGATGCTGGAACGCAACCAGGTCTTTCATGAAGCATCAGCACAGATGACCCGTCATCTGATTCATGGTGTGCCTGCGATCGAGGCCATTGACGAGTTGGAACGGATTTTCGTTCGCCAGTACCAGACGCATCTCGAGACACTGAACAAGGATCCGCAGGCGTCCTGAATCGCGTCTGTTCAACCGGGCAATGCGCTGCCGCAGTGCCAGCAACTCAAGAAATTGCCCGGATTGTGCTCGCTGCAATGCGGGCAGATTTTTTCATCGCGTGGTTGCGCGTCGCGCAATCCCGTCAAGGCTTCACGTGCACGTGCTTCCTGCGCATCGTCATCAACCCACACTTCAGGCTGGGCCTGCATGAAGGGCAGCTCACCCAATGCGCCGGCAGCGCTGGCATTCAGGATATGGGTTACGATCCCCAGGCTGGATAGCGCATCGGCAGCCAGTTGGGCGTCAAGCAGGGTGGGGGCAATGTGAACCCGTTTCATGGACGGGCGGGCGGAATCAGTTTTTGTTGCGGATGCGCACAATGAGATCGATGCCTTCGGTCACCATATTGTCAGGCAACGGCGGCAGGCCGGTTATCTTTACCTGATCGGCATCGATGTCGGACATCTTGCCGCTGTCGATTTCATAAATGTGGTGATGCGGGGTGGTGTTGGGATCGTAAAACACCTTGCTGGGGTCAACAATCAACTCGCGTATCAGCCTTTTCTCCAAAAACAGCTTGAGCGTGTTGTAGACCGTCGCTTTGGAGGTTTCAGAGTGACGGGTGTTGACGATCGCCATGACCTGGTCGGCCGAGAGGTGTTCCTGGCGTGAAAACAAGGCGTGCGCGATCTCGATCCGCTGGTGGGTCGGGTTGATGTCGTGGCCGCGCAGAAGTTCGGCCATATTGTCGCGCGTGTAATGCATATTTTTCATGATAATCAATAATCTAGACTTTGTCTAACTTCCGGAATGGGTGTGGCTATTGTCTGGCCGATCCGGGTCGGGCGCGGTGGGACATTAAATAACGGTACAATCGGCCTCACGTTTTTGGAGATGGATTCCTGTGGTTACGCTCACCCGACTTGATAGCATGCAGCCTGATTTTAAGGCATGCCTTGCCCGTTTGTTGCAATTTGATGATGCTGCCGATGCCGCTATCGAACAGACGGTTGCCGGGATCCTGCATGATGTGAAAAAGCGGGGTGATGCTGCAGTGCTTGAGTACACCGAGCGTTTCGACCGCTTGCCCGCGGACTCGCTGGCCAGCCTGGAATTGACAGCAGCCCAGTTGCAGGATGCGCTCACACAATTGCCGGCCGATACCCGCCTGGCGCTGGAAGCCGCCGCAGACCGGGTGCGCCGCTATCACGAGAAACAAACCCAGGATTCGTGGACCTACACCGAGGATGATGGCACGGTGCTGGGGCAGAAGATCACCCCGCTTGACCGCGTTGGTCTGTATGTGCCGGGCGGCAAGGCCGCGTATCCCTCATCCGTACTGATGAACGCAATTCCGGCCAAGGTGGCCGGTGTCGGCGAGCTCATCATGGTGGTGCCAACGCCGGGGGGCGAACAGAATCAGCTGGTGCTGGCGGCGGCTGCGATTGTCGGGGTGGACCGTGTGTTCACCATCGGCGGGGCGCAGGCGGTAGCGGCGCTGGCCTATGGCACCGAGACCGTGCCGCAGGTGGACAAGATCGTGGGCCCCGGCAACGCCTACGTGGCTGCAGCCAAGCGCCGGGTGTTCGGCACGGTGGGTATCGACATGATCGCCGGCCCGTCGGAAATCCTGGTGATAGCCGATGGCAGCACCCCGGCGGAATGGGTGGCGATGGACTTGTTTTCGCAGGCCGAACACGACGAAATGGCACAGTCGATCCTGTTGTCGCCGGATGCGGCCTATCTGGACGCGGTGGCGGCGGCGATCGACAAACTGATCGAAGAAATGCCGCGTAGCGAAGTGATCCGTACATCTTTGACCAATCGTGGTGCGCTCATCAAGACGCGCGACCTCGACGATGCGGCGGTGATTTCGAACACCATTGCACCAGAACACCTGGAACTATCGATTGCCGACCCGGACGCGCTGTTGCCGAAACTGCGCCATGCCGGTGCGATCTTCATGGGCAAGAATACCTGCGAGTCGCTGGGGGATTATTGCGCCGGTCCGAATCACGTGCTGCCCACTTCGCGCACCGCACGCTTCTCGTCACCGCTGGGCGTTTATGATTTCCAGAAACGCAGCAGTTTGATTCACGTGTCGCAGGCAGGTGCGCAGACACTGGGCAAGATCGCCGCCACGCTGGCCTATGGCGAAGGCCTGCAGGCACACGCGCGTTCCGCTGAATACCGTTTGGTCCACAAGTGAGCCGGCCTGACCGATGAGCCAATACTGGAGTGCCGTGGTGCGCGGACTGACGCCCTATGTGCCGGGCGAGCAGCCCAAGCTGACCAACCTGGTCAAACTCAATACCAATGAAAACCCCTATGGCCCCAGCCCGCGGGTGCTGGAGGTGGTGCGCGCCGAGGCCGCCGAGACCCTGCGCCTGTACCCCGACCCTGGATCGGACCGGCTGCGCGCGGGTATCGCCGCGTTCCATGGTGTAACGGCCGATCAGGTTTTTGTCGGCAATGGCTCCGACGAGGTGCTGGCGCATGCCTTCATGGCGCTGCTGAAGCACGACCGGCCGATCCTGTTTCCGGACATTACTTACAGTTTTTATCCGGTGTATTGCGGGCTATACGAAATCGCCCATCGAACAATCCCGCTCAGCGAGTCGTTCGAGATCCGGGTTGACGATTACCTGACGCCCAACGGCGGCGTGATTTTCCCCAACCCCAACGCACCGACCGGGTGCCTGCTGGCATTGAGTGAGATCGAACGCCTGCTCGCCGGCAATCCCGGTTCGGTGGTGGTGATCGACGAAGCCTACATCGACTTTGGCGGCGAATCGGCAATCGGACTGGTGGCGCGTTATCCGCAACTGCTGGTGGTGCGCACCCTGTCCAAGTCGCATGCGCTGGCGGGATTGCGCGTGGGCTACGCCATCGGTCAGCCGCATCTGGTCGAGGCGCTGAACCGGGTGAAGGACAGTTTCAATTCCTATCCGCTGGATCGCTTCGCTCAGGCGGGGGCATTGGCTTCAATCGAAGATCATGCTTATTTCGAATCGCTTTGCACCCAGGTGGTAGCTACCCGCACCCGGCTGGTGGACGCGATGCGGGCAATGGGATTCGAGGTGCTGCCTTCCGCCGCCAATTTCATCTTTGCCCGCCACCCGGCACACGAGGGTGCCGCGCTGACGGCGGCCCTGCGTGAGCGCAGCATCATCGTGCGTCATTTCATGCGTCCGGCCCGGATTGCACCGTTTTTGCGCATCACCGTGGGAACCGATGCGCAATGTAATGCACTGGTCGACGCGTTGAAAGCGATTGTGGCCTGCTAGAATCCGATTACAGCCTTAATTTCAAACGCCATGCGCACCGCCCAAGTTACCCGCAATACCCTGGAAACCCAGATCACGGTCAGCCTCAATCTCGACGGCACCGGCGCTAGCACGCTCGCCACGGGTGTGCCGTTTCTCGATCACATGCTGGATCAGATTGCGCGCCACGGTCTGATCGACCTGGATATCCAGGCCAAGGGTGATCTGCATATCGATGCACACCATACCGTGGAAGACACGGGCATTACCCTGGGGCAGGCCTTCGCCCAGGCGCTCGGCGACAAGAAGGGCATACGCCGCTACGGCCATGCCTATGTCCCGCTCGACGAAGCGCTGTCGCGGGTGGTGATCGATCTGTCGGGCCGGCCGGGACTGGAATATCACGTCGATTACACCCGTGCGCGCATCGGTGAATTCGACGTCGACCTGTTCCTGGAATTTTTCCGCGGCTTCATCAATCACGCCGGGGTGACGCTGCACATCGACAACCTGCGCGGTATCAACGCGCACCACCAGGCCGAAACGATCTTCAAGGCGTTCGGCCGGGCGCTGCGCATGGCAGTTGAGCCTGATCTGCGCATGGGCGATGTGCTGCCTTCGACAAAAGGCGCCCTATGAGTTTCGACAAGAGGGCTGCGCGGTGAGTGTCGATATCGCCATCATCGATTACGGCATGGCCAACCTGCGCTCGGTTGCCAAGGCGATCGAGCACGTCGCACCGGCTGCCAGTGTGGTGATAACGTCCGACCCGGCCGTGATTGCCGAAGCCACGCGCGTGGTGTTCCCGGGGCAGGGTGCGGCGCCTGATTGCATGCGTGAAATCGATGCACGCGGGCTGCGTCAGGTGATCGTCGACGCGGCCCACAACAAGCCTTTCCTGGGCATCTGCATGGGATTGCAGGTGCTGTTCGAACACAGTGAGGAAGGTGATGCGGATTGCCTGGGGATACTGCCCGGCAGCGTGCAGCGTTTTCCGCATGAGGCGATGCACGATGCGGCCGGCGAGAAATTGAAGGTGCCGCACATGGGCTGGAACAACGTGCATCAGGCGCTGCCCCATCCGTTGTGGGTCGGCATCGAGGAAGGCGCGCGCTTCTATTTCGTGCACAGCTATTTCGTGCAGCCGACTACGCCCGAGGTGATTGCCGGGTTTTCACATTACCCGTTCCCGTTCACCTGCGCGGTGGCGACCAAGAATATTTTTGCTGTGCAGTTTCATCCGGAAAAAAGTGGTAACGATGGATTGACGCTGTTGGGCAATTTTGTAACCTGGAATCCAGGTGAAACTGAAACTGCCTGTGATATGACTGGCGCTGCCTGCGCTTAACCCTTTTACTGTACGACCCTGCTGATTAGTCATGTTAATTATTCCTGCGATTGACCTTAAAGACGGCCACTGCGTGCGCCTCGAGCAAGGCGAAATGGACAAGGCCACCGTGTTTTCCGAAGATCCGGCGGCTATGGCGCGTCACTGGAAAGACCTGGGCGCGCGTCGCCTGCATCTGGTCGACCTCAATGGCGCATTTGCCGGCAAGCCCATCAACGACGAG
>JANJUT010000014.1 GCA_024710445.1 Thiobacillus sp. | reverse complement strand
CCCTGCCTAATAAACGGATTTTTCCTGACTGACTTGAGTCGTTATTGTTTCGGCCTGATGAAGTTTGAAGTGATATTGAAGGCCGACTTGCCCCGGCTGTGTGAGGCTGTGTGAGGCTGTGTGAGGCTGTGTGAGGCTGTGTGAGGCTGTGTGAGGCTGTGTGAGGCTGTGCGAGGCTGTGCGGGAGGACAAATCAATAACCATTAAACCCAGCGTTCTATTGAGCATCCCATCCCGCGCGCGGGGTGGGATGCTCAATAGATGGCACGGCCAGAACGTAACAGGAGGGCTGCACCCCCAGCGGCCATGGCGATTCCGGTCAAGCCCGCTCTTGCAACAAGCTCGAACCGGGACCCCCCTTCGGTGTACATGAGTCATGCATCAGCCCAAGCAGGCCGGCATTACCGCATCAGAGCCAGCTCTCGATCTTCTTGCGATCCGGCACGCCGCCGGCATGCACCACCTTGCCGTCGATCACCACGCCGGGCGTAGACATGACACCGTAGCCCAAAATGGCCGCCATATCCTCGACCTTCTCCAGCTTGACCGCTGCGCCACGTGCCTGCGCGATTTCCTCGATCAGTTTCAGCGTGGTGTTGCAGTTGGCGCAGCCGCTGCCAAGCACTTTGATGTTTTTCATGCGATTCTCCTTCAGTTTGCGGGCTTGATCGCCTCGATAGCGGCCGAGGCGATGAAATCCTCGACCCCGCGGTCGGGCGCCCAGTGGCGAATGAACTCGCGGCTGGCATCCTTGGGCACGATGCGGATGTCGGTGAACCCCGCGTCGGCCAGCATGCTCGCGAGTTCGTCGACGCTGGCCGCGCCGGCCACGCAAGCGGTGTGGAGGGCGACTTCCTGCTGCATGGCCGCAGGCAGCGGGGCGGTGGTGACGATATCGGAAATCGCCAGACGGCCGCCCGGTTTCAGCACCCGCCAGGCCTCACGAAACACCTGGCCCTTGTCCGGCGACAGGTTGATGACGCAGTTGGACATGATGACATCCACCGTGGCGTCGGCGACCGGCAGGTGCTCGATCTCGCCGAGGCGGAAGTCCACGTTCGTGTAACTGCCTTTGACCGCGTTGGCTCGGGCCCTGGAAACCATGTCGGGCGTCATGTCGACGCCTATGACAGTACCGCGCGCGCCGACCTGGCGTACAGCCAGGAAGCAGTCGAAGCCAGCGCCGCTGCCCAGGTCGAGCACGGTTTCACCCGGTTGCAGTGCGGCGATAGCCTGCGGGTTACCGCAGCCGAGGCCGAGGTTGGCGCCTTCCGGCACGGCTGCCGTTTCCTCGGCGCTGTAGCCGATGCCGCGCGACAGCAGTTCGGCAACGGATTGGTCGGAGGGTACGCAGCAGCCCGTGCCCGGCGCGCAGCAGCCTCCGGATTCGGCGCGTGCCACGGCTCCATAGGCGGCACGCACGTGCTGGCGAACCTGGTCGTGTTGGTTGATGGTCATGGTCAAACACCTTTCAGCAACAGGATTTTCCAGACGGCGTGGGCGTGCAGCAGGCGCCGCCTTGCGCCACCACAATGGCGGCCAGTTTGTCGGCAGCCTGCGGCGCAAAATGGGCGGCGTAGGCCTCGTCGAAACTGGCGTCAAGCTTTTGCGCGGTTTCGTCGCGAATATGGCGGGCGATCTCGATCACCGTGTCGATCTGTGCGCGCGACACGCCGTAACCCTTCAGTCGCTCGATCTGGCACAGGCCCTGACCGGGATGGCTGGCCGCAACATTGGCCGCCAGCGAAACCAGGGCAACGATGGACGGATGCAGGTCGTTACTCATAAAACCCCCTTCAAGCTATTGAACAACAGGCCCACGACGACAAACGCCGTGGCAAGATAGGCTGCAAATAGTGCCAGCAACGGCACCTTCACGACCTTTTTCAGGATGATCATTTCCGGAAACGACAGTGCGGTGACCGCCATCATGAATGCCAGCACGGTACCAATGGGCACACCCTTGCCGAGCAGCACTTCGGCGATGGGGATGATGCCCACTGCGTCGGAATACAACGGCACGCCGACCAGCACGGCACCGACGACCGACAGCACGCCGCCGTCACCGGCGATGCGCGCGACGAAATCGGCCGGCACATAGCCGTGAATGAAAGCACCAATACCGACGCCGATGAGGATGAATTTCCAGATACGGCCAACAATTTCCTTCATCTGGCTCACTGCATAGTCATGACGGGCGCGCAGCGAGTTGTCCTCTTCAATCTGCGCCGCCTCGCCCATGCGGATTTTCCACACATAGTCCTCGACCCAGCGTTCCGGTTTGAAACGCTCCAGCACAAAGCCGCCGATCAGGGCAACGCTGAGACCGGTCACCACATACAGCACGGTGAATTTCCAGCCGATGACGGATGCCAGCACCACCACCGCCACTTCGTTGATCATCGGGCTGGCGATCAGAAACGACAGCGTCACGCCGAGCGGGATGCCCGCCTCGACGAAGCCGATGAAAAGCGGAATCGACGAACACGAGCAGAATGGCGTCACCGCGCCCAGCCCAACCGCCATGAAGCGGCTTTGCAGATTGCCCCGGTTGCGGATGAACGCGCGTACCTTCTCCGGCTTGAGCAGGGCACGCAAAAAACCCATGACATAGATCACCAGGGAGAGCAGCACCAGGATTTTCGTCACGTCCATGACGAAGAAATGCAGCGCCGCGCCCAGGGAGGATCCTGGCGTCAGTCCGGCGAGATCAAATACCAGCAGGCTTGCCAATGCATCGAACATTAACTCACCCTGGAAACGAGACCCGCTTCGTACCAGCCTCGGCTGCGGTTGACGATTTTCACCACCAGCAGCATCACCGGCACTTCGATCAGCACACCGACCACCGTCGCCAGCGCCGCACCGGACTGGAAGCCGAACAGCGCAATGGCTGCCGCCACCGCCAGTTCAAAAAAGTTGGAGGCGCCGATCAGTGCCGAGGGGCACGCCACGCTGTGCTTCTCGCCCACCCTGCGGTTGAGCCAGTAGGCCAGCCCGGAATTGAAAAACACCTGGATCAGGATCGGCACCGCCAGCAACGCGATGATCAGCGGCTGCTGGATGATCGCCTCGCCCTGGAAGGCGAACAACAACACCAGCGTGGCCAGCAACGCGAGAATGGAGGCGTGGCCGAGCTGGGCCAGCACCGCATCGAACACTGCCTGACCACGTTTCAGCAACCACTTCCGCCAGATTTGCGCCAGGATCACCGGAATGACGATGTACAGCACCACCGACGTGAAGAGCGTGTCCCACGGCACCACGATCGCAGACAGGCCGAGCAGCAGGCCGACAATGGGCGCGAAGGCAAAGATCATGATGGTGTCGTTCAACGCCACCTGCGACAGCGTGAAATACGGGTCGCCGCCGGTCAACCGGCTCCACACGAACACCATCGCGGTGCACGGTGCGGCCGCCAGCAGGATCAGGCCGGCAACGTAGCTGTCGAGCTGTTCCGCCGGCAGGTACGGCGCAAACCAGTGACGGATGAACAGCCAGGCCAGCAATGCCATGGAAAACGGCTTCACCGCCCAGTTGACGAAGAGCGTGACGCCGATGCCTTTCCAGTGCGACTTCACCTGATGCAGCGCGCCGAAATCGATCTTCATCAGCATCGGGATGACCATGATCCAGATCAAGAGGCCGACCGGAATATTCACCTGCGCCATCTCCATCCGCCCCAGTGCCTGAAACGGTGCCGGCAGCAATTGCCCCAGCAGCACGCCGGCGACGATGCACAGCGCCACCCACAGCGTCAGCCAGCGCTCGAACACGCTCATCGGCGCACCGGCAGCGCGCTTGGCCGTGGTCTCACACTGCACGCTCATACTGTCTGTCCGATATCACGTACAGCCTGCTGCAGCTTCAAGTTATCCAGCGCATTGAACGGCAAACTGACAAACATGGAAACACGACGCTGCATCTGGTTCATCGCTGATTCGAAGGCCCGCCGCTTGACCTCATCACTGCCTTCCACCGCAGCCGGGTCGGGTATGCCCCAGTGCGCGGTCACCGGCTGCTCCGGCCACACCGGGCAGGCTTCGCCCGCAGCGTTGTCGCACACCGTGATAACGAAATCGAGCCGTGGCGCATCATCCACGGCAAAATCGTTCCACGACTTGCTGCGCAGGCCCTTGATGGGAAACCGGTTTTTCTCCAGCAACTCCAGCGCCAACGGGTTGACTTTCCCAGTGGGGTGGCTGCCCGCGCTGAAGGCCCGGAAACGCCCTTTGCCGAGATCATTCAACAATGATTCAGCCAAAATCGAACGGGCTGAATTGCCGGTGCAAAGAAACAAAACGTTGTAAACAGGTTGATCCATGGTCCCTCTCCGGGCTCAGGTATGTAATCAGGCGACGACTGGCAAGCCGAGTTTCTCGCACACCGCGGCAACCAGTCGCTTGCGGATGTCATCACGCACCGCAATGAAGCTTTCCAGCGGTTCGCCGTGCGGGTCGTGGAACGGCAGGTGGATCGCCGGAATCGGACGCGGGAAGATGGGACAGCTTTCCTTGGCGTTGTCGCATACCGTCACCACCAGATCGATGTCCTCGCCCATCACCGCATCGATATCCTTCGGATACAAACCGTCGGTCGGCAGCCCCGCCTGCTGCAACGCTGCGATCGCGCCGTCGGCCACCTTGGGCTGCGGCCGGGTGCCCGCGGAAAGCGCGCGCATCTGGCCAGCCAGATCATGATTCAGCAGCACTTCAGCCATTTGCGAACGACAGGAATTACCGGTGCACAGCACCAGCACGGTATAAAGTTTTTCAGCCACGATGCTTCCTTGTTTGAGTGAAATATTATGAAATTCGACGGCAGCCGCCCGTGCCGGACTGGACGTTGGTCACCACAGCCTGCATCTGCCGGCGTTTCATGAGGCTGCCTTTTCCGGAGAACAAGCCGGCGAGCAGACTGGCGCGCAGGGATTGCCGCCACAGCAGTTTTCAGTAAGGAAGCCAAGCAACGCGTTCATCACATCGAACTGTGCGGTATAGATCACAAAGCGGCCGTCCTGGCGTGAAGCAACCAGCCCGGCATGGCTGAGCTCTTTCAGGTGAAAGGACAGCGACGAAGGCGGCATATTGGCCAACTCGCTGATTTTGCCTGCGGCCATGCCGGCCGGGCCGGCCTGGACCAGTGCACGAAACACCGCCAGGCGTGAAGTCTGGGCCAGGGCGGACAGAGCAGTAACAGCAGCATTTGTTTCCATGTTTCGAATTTTATGGAAACATGGAAACAAATGCAAGCCCTTTTATGCATGAATACTTTGCAGACCTGCAGGGGTGCGGAACGACCGTCCCGTTACTGTAGCGTGTAGGCGGGTGGCGTGAATTCCAGCACGACCGTACCCAGATGCTGGTTCAGCCCCATGATGGGCACGATGGCGCGCAAGTTGCCGTTGGCCACGCGCTCCACCTGCACCTCCTTGGCCTGAAGATACCGGGCCGGATACAGTGACGAAAAGACGGTTGCCAGAGTCTTGCGGTCACTGGCCACGACCACTTTATCGTCAGGTGCGGCAAGCACCGCCGACTGGAAACCTTCTATCCGTACCAGTTCAGTAAAGTACTGATCCACCTGATCCAGGTTGGACGCCATCAATTCGCGGCGAATCGCCCAGGCGAACGGCGTGCTGAAACGGGCCAGCGCCACTTCGGCATGGCGCCCGTCCAGTTGCCGCGCCTGCTCGATCAGATCGGTACGCGCCTGGGCCTGCTGTGCCTGAAGCTCAATCATTCTGGTTTCGACAGCGCTTACAGCTGCCGTCTTCCAGAAGACCATACCCACAACCACAACAACCAGGGCAGCAACCAGGCCCAGCATGATTTTGCGGTTGCCATCCATACCGGTTTTCGTGCCCGATGCAGACGTTTCAGTTGTGCTCATGATGTCGTGCCCTCCCGATGGAAACAAGCGAATGGTAGTCCCGGTCAACGAAGCTGGATAGACAGCGGTAATTGGCACCGCACCAACCAGCTGCAGGCCAGCGGATGCATCCTTTATCTAGGGCCTGTTCACACTAATTTCGCGCCTGCGGCGATGCCGATTCGGGATGCAGCCCGCGAAGCGGGACGCGCCGCTGTGCGGGCACAGCAAGCGGATCGCGACAAAGGGATGCGCCCGAATCGACCCGCCCCTCCGGGTTGTCGCGAGAAAGCGCGTCTGCGGTGTTGTGCCGCTTGACAAGGGATGCCCCTTGCCGGCGCGACACGCCATGCATACATCGCTTTCTCGCCACAACGCAGATGTGAAATTAGTGTGAACAGGCCCTAGCTTGACGCTTATCCAACCGGATTGTCGGCAACAGTGCCAGAACCATCACCTTTGTGGCAGCCTTACGCTGCGCAACCGCAGGAATGGGGGTCTTGCGGCTCGTCTGAGTCTACCGGTGCCGCCTGCCCAAGCAGGCTCAGCGCCACCGCTTCCGCCACCCTGATGCCGTCCACACCCGCTGACAAAATGCCACCGGCATAGCCAGCCCCCTCACCTGCCGGATAAAGCCCCTTGACATTAAGGCTCTGGTAATCGCTTCCGCGCGTGATCCGTAACGGCGACGAGGTGCGGGTCTCGACACCGGTCAGCACCGCATCGTGCATCGCAAACCCCTTGATCTGCTGGTCGAATGCAGGCAGGGCTTCGCGGATCGCCTCGATCGCATAATCTGGCAGGGCGGATGCCAGGTCGGTGAGCCGCACCCCCGGCTGATACGATGGCTCCACGCTACCGAGCCGGGAGGAAGGCCTGCCGGCCAGAAAATCCCCGACCAGTTGTCCCGGAGCGTCGTAATTGCCGCCGCCCAGTTCAAACGCACGGGATTCGAGTTCCCGCTGCAACTCGATTCCAGCCAGCGGCCCGCCAGGGTAATCCTCGGGCGTGATGCCCACCACGATGCCGGCATTGGCGTTGCGCTCGTTGCGCGAATACTGGCTCATGCCATTGGTCACCACACGATTTGGCTCGGAAGCTGCCGCCACCACCGTGCCCCCGGGACACATGCAGAAGCTGTACACCGATCGACCATTTTTTGCGTGGTGCACCAGCTTGTAATCCGCCGCGCCCAACAGAGCATTCCCCGCATTGGGCCCCAGCCGGGCGCTGTCGATCAGCGATTGCGGATGCTCGATGCGAAAGCCGATGGAAAAGGGCTTGGCCTCCATGAAAACGCCACGCGCATGCAGCATCTCGAACGTATCGCGCGCACTATGGCCCAGCGCGAGAATGACATGATCGCCACGCAAGGTCTCACCGTTCGCGAGCACCACGCCACGCACATGCCCCTCCTCGATCAGCACATCCGTCACACGCTGCTCGAAGCGGATCTCACCACCCAGTTCCTCGATTTCGTGACGCATGGTTTCGACCATGCCAACCAGGCGAAAGGTGCCGATATGCGGTTTCGACACGTACAGAATTTCTTCCGGCGCACCCGCCTTCACGAATTCGGTCAACACCTTGCGCCCGTAATGCCTGGGGTCCTTGATCTGGCTGTAGAGTTTGCCGTCGGAAAACGTGCCCGCACCACCCTCGCCGAACTGCACGTTGGATTCGGGATTGAGCGTATGCTTGCGCCACAGTCCCCAGGTATCTTTCGTCCGCTCACGCACCGCCTTGCCACGTTCCAGCACAATCGGCTTGAAACCCATTTGCGCCAGCACCAGCGCGGCAAAAATCCCGCAGGGACCAAATCCAACCACGATTGGCTGCGACGCCAGCGGCCCTGATGCCCGGCCGACAAAACGATAGGCCGTATCCGGTGTCGGCATGACCCGGCGATCATTACGGAATTTTTTCAGCAGCACCGCCTCATTTTTGACTTCAATATCCAGCGTGTAAATCAGCAGCATCGCCTGCTTCTTGCGCGCATCGACACTGCGCTTGAAAATACTGACGCTCAGCAGGTCATCGTCCTTGATCGCAAGGCGTTGCAGAATGGCCGCACGCAGGGCCTCTGGCGGATGATCGAGCGGGAGTTTGAGTTCAGTCAGTCGCAACATGCTGTGTAGCTTAAATTCTTTCAGCCAAATAATTCAATGCACCCAGCCCAGCCACGCGTCCGCTGGCAAAACAGGCCGTCAACAAATAGCCACCGGTGGGCGCTTCCCAGTCAAGCATCTCGCCCGCGCAAAACACACCAGGCACATCGCGCAGCATCAGGGCGTCGTCGACTGCCTCGAAGCGCACGCCACCGGCGCTGCTGATTGCTTCGTCGAGTGGCCGCGTCGCATTCAGGGTAACCGGCAACGATTTTATCGCACGCGCGAGTGTGGCCGGATGACTCAATTGCTCTGTCGACATCACTTCACGCAACAGCGCCATTTTCACGCCCTTGATTCCCGCACGGCTTTGCAGATGGCTGGATAGCGAGCGAGCGCCGCGTGGGTGATCGACCTCGGCCATCACCCGCTCCAAAGACTTGTCCGGCGCCAGATCCAGCTCAAGGGTAACCGAGCCCTGTGCGGCAATCGTGTCGCGCAGCGGTGCCGATACCGAGTAAATCAGGCTGCCCTCGAACCCTGTGCCGGACAACGTCAATTCACCTTTGCGCTGATGCATCCTGCCCGCAGCGTCAGTGAAGCGCAGTGCCACTGTTTTCAGCGGCTGGCCGGCGAAGCTGCCACGCAGGTGTTCACTCCATCCACCCGCCACCTCAAAACCACAATTCGAAGGCAGTAGCGGTGCGATCGCAACACCACGCTGCGCCAGCAATGGCACCCATGCACCATCCGATCCCAGCCGTGACCAGCTGCCGCCACCCAGCGCCAGCACCACCGCATCGGCCCGCATGAACCGTTCGCCTTCAGGCACGGCAAAACGCAACGCACCCGCATCATTCCAGCCCAGCCAGCGGTGGCGCACATGGAAGCGCACGCCCAACCCACGCAGACGGTGCAGCCAGACACGCAACAGCGGCGCGGCCTTCATCTCTTTTGGGAATACCCGCCCGGATGATCCGACAAAAGTCTCGATTCCCAGCCCGTTTATCCACTCGCAAAGCATGGCGGGCGAAAAAGCTTCAAGAAGGGGGCGGATAACTTCCGAGCACACGCCATAGCGTGAAACGAAAGTGTCGAACGGCTCGGAATGGGTGATGTTCATGCCGCCCACGCCAGCCAGCAAAAACTTGCGCCCGACCGAGGGCATGGTGTCATAGAGGTCGACCTCAATTCCCCCCTGCGAGAGGACTTCGGCCGCCATCAGGCCGGCGGGGCCGCCGCCGATTATGGCTACGGTTTTCATATGAGGGAGGATTCGAACAAGCCCGCTCGGTGGGTGTTTCGAATTGCCACGGCCAGCGCGTCGCGGGCAGCCCTTTTCGTCGGGTCGATCCCCCCGATTCGGGGCCCCCCCCCCCAAGCCGCCAACAAGCCCGCGCCGGGGGTGTTTGGAAGTTGCCAGGGCACAGCGTGAGCGGCAGCCCAGT
>JANJUT010000282.1 GCA_024710445.1 Thiobacillus sp. | reverse complement strand
CCATTTTCATCATTCGGGCCAAAAGTGGCGCCCGCATCAATAAAAGCGGACATGCGCAACGACTGGTCATCCTTGAGTCCCGGCAAGGGGAAGAAGAGTTCCGCATTGCCAACTAGCCGTGTGTCACCACCCAGCGCATCGCCATTGGCATCCTTCGGCCCCAACGTGCCATTGGCAAAGCCACGCACCGAACTGTTGCCCCCGGCATAAAAATTCTTGAAGAAAGGCAGATCACCCTCGCCCGACTCGCTCGACAGACTATCGCCTATCCCGGCCTCACCATTCAGCATCAGGGTAAAATTTTTGCCCAGGGGGAAATATTGCTGGTGCTGGTATGACAGCTTGTAATACTGCAGCGAGCCGACTGGCGTACCTATTTCGGCGGCTACGCGCTGCATCATGCCCTTGCTCGGGAACAAGTAGCTGTTGCGGGTATCGCGCGCCCAGGACGTATCCAGGCGCAACGTGGTGTCGTCGCGCGTGGATTTTCCCAAACCCACGAACCGTTGGTACTGCGTCGCGACACCTACGATCGTAGGATCGATGTCGAGCGAATTCTGTTCGTAGGTCAGGCCGAAGGAAATGAAGTCGCGCTCGTTGACCGGCAGGCCGAAACGCACACCGGCACCATAGGTGGAGGTCTTGTATTCACTGACATCATCCAGTGAACTCGAATCCACATCGCGCCGGTACAGGTCATACCCCAGGCTGATGCCGTCGATGGTGTAGTACGGGTTGGTGAACGACAGCGAATACACCGTATTCACACTGCCCGAGTTGACCTGCACCGCCACGCGGTTACCGGTGCCGAACACGTTGCTCTGCGACACGGAGCCCGACAGCACCAGGCCTTCGGACGATGAGAAGCCTGCGCCCAGCATCACGTTGCCGGTTGATTTTTCCGCCACGCTGACGTTGACGTCGACCTGGTCGGTGGTGCCCGACACGCCCGGCGTTTCTATGTTGACTTCATTAAAGTAGCCGAGCCGGTTCAGACGATCACGCGAGCGGTTGATCTTTTCAGCGTCGTAATACGCGCCTTCCATTTGCCGCACTTCACGGCGCACCACTTCATCGCGGGTTTTGGTATTGCCGGCCACATTCACCCGGTTCACATACACGCGGCGGCCAGGGTCAACGAACAGGGTGAACGCCACAGCGCCCTTTTCCCGGTCCAGTTCGGGTACCGCATTGACGTTGGCAAACGCATAACCGTCGTTGCCCAGGCGATCACTGATTTTCTTGGTGGTTTCGGTCAGCATGTCACGAGCGAAAACTTCACCCGGCTTGATCGTGATGAGCTTCTGCAATTCCGCTTCCGGCACCAGCATCTGTCCAGCCAGCTTGATATCGGACACTTTGTACTGCGGTCCTTCTGTCACGTTGATGGTGATATAGATGCCCTGCTTGTCGGGTGAAATCGACACCTGCGTGGAGTCAACGTTGAATTCGATGTAACCACGGTTGAGATAAAACGAGCGCAATGCCTCGATGTCCCCCCCCAGGCGCGATTTGGAATACTGGTCGTTCTTGGTATACCAGGTCAGCCAGCCGGGCGTGGTCGAAGTCAGCTGGCCCAGCAGTTCCTTTTCCTTGAAGGCCTGGTTGCCGACGATACTGATCTGCTGGATCCTGGCGCTGTCACCCTCAACCACATCGAACTGCACCGCGACGCGATTGCGCTCCAGCGGCGTCAGCGTGGACTTGATCTCGACCGCATACTTGCCCCGGTTGAAATACTGGCGCTGCAGTTCCTGTTCCGCCTTGTCCAGCAGCGAGCGATCCAGTACACGGCCTTCAGCCAGACCGGTCTGTTTCAGCCCCGCCTTCAAATCTTCCTCGGAGAACTCCTTGATGCCGGACAGGGTGATCTTGGAAATCGAAGGACGCTCTTCGACGGTCACAATCACCACGCCATCGCGTGCTTCGAGGCGAACATCCTTGAAAAACCCGGTGGCATACAGCGCCTTGATCGCCGCCGCCGTCTTTTCGTCGGTCATCGTTTCCCCGACCTTGACCGGCAGATAACTGAACACGGTTCCGGCTTCGGTGCGCTGGATGCCTTCGACCCGAATGTCCTTTACGACGAAGGGTTCTTCCGCCAGTGCGGGTTGCACGGACAGCACAGCGGCCAGCGCAAGCGTCAAACGATTCAGTGTCATGGTCATTTTTATCCGCCTAGCAGGCGTTGCAAATCATTGAACAGGGCAAACGACATCAACAGCAGCAATAGCGTCATGCCAATCCGGGCGCCGATTTCCATGGTGCGCTCGGACACGGGCCGACCGGTAAAAACTTCGGCAACATAATACATGAGGTGCCCCCCATCCAGTAAAGGAACGGGCAGCAGGTTCAACACGCCCAAACTCACACTCACCAGCGCCAGAAAGCCCACGAAACTGATCCAGCCGAGTGAAGCGCTCTGTCCTGCGTAATCGGCTATCGTCAGCGGACCCGACAGGTTTCTCCACGACACCTGCCCCGTCACCATGCGCCCCATCATCTCCAGCGTGAACAGGCTCATGTCCCAGGTCTTGACCGTGCCTTCCCAGAGCGCCTCGACCGGGCCGTAGCGCACTTCAGTCATCAACCCTGTCAGAACCGATTCATCGACCTGCGGGGCGGCACCAATCTTGCCGACCCGTTGACCGGCTTCATCGACGGCATCGGGTAGCACGGTCAGCGTCTTGAACTGACCCTGCCGTTCGACTTCAACGCGCAACGGCTTGGCCGGATGCTGGCGAACCAGCTGCACCCAGTCCTGCCAGTTTGCAAGCTTTTGATCATTGACCTTGATCAACCGGTCGCCCACCTGCAAACCAGCACGGGCGGCCGCGCCATCGGGCAGCAGCTTGCCGATGACGGGTGCGATCTCCGGGTCAAAACGCACAATCCCCAGCGGTTGCAAAGTATCCCGCTCCAGATTTTCGGTTTCGAGCGGTGGCGCTTCGAACTGCACGTTGCGACCATCCGCCAGTTCCAGCTTGATGGTCTCGCCTGCCACCCCGGCACGCAACAGGTTCAGCCGTAAATCCTGGAAAGAAGGCGTGTCATTGCCATTCACACGACGAATCTCGTCACCCGCCACCAGACCGGCCCGTGCCGCCACCGATCCGGCAGGCGGTTCGCCGATCATCGGCTTCAATGCGGGCAGGCCGTGCATGAACAGTGCCCAATAAAACACGATGGCCAGCAGAAAATTGGCGGCAGGCCCG
The DNA here is from genome assembly GCA_024710445.1 of Thiobacillus sp. Taxonomy (GTDB): domain Bacteria; phylum Pseudomonadota; class Gammaproteobacteria; order Burkholderiales; family Thiobacillaceae; genus Thiobacillus. The sequence continues at coordinate 657 of JANJUT010000282.1, read as the reverse complement.
GCAGCGACGATACCGATGCGACGCCAGACCGTGGCCCGGTTAAAGCTGCGATGTGCTTCGGCAGCAGGCACTTCACCCTCACGCTCGTCCAGCATCTTGACGTAGCCGCCGAACGGCAATGCGGCCAGCACCCACTCGGTCTGGTCGCGGCCCATCCGGCGAATCAACAAGGGCCTGCCGAATCCGACCGAGAAACGCAGGATCTTGACTCCCGCCCAGCGTGCGGCGAGGTAATGCCCGAATTCGTGCACCACCACCAGCACGCAGATGGCGACCAGGAACCACAGGACGGTATGCAGCACACTCATGCGCGCGTGCGCTCCAGATATGACTCAGCCACGCTGCGCGCCTGCCGGTCGGCTTCAAGCAGGCTTTCCAGCGTCTGCTGCGCGCCGCTGGCAAGATTGTCCAGCGTGTGGGCAATGCTGGCAGCAATGGCGTTAAATGACGCCGCGCCATCCAGAAAGCGGGCCACCGCGACTTCGTTGGCCGCGTTCAATATGGCGGCGGCATTGCCGCCTGTATGCAGCGCGTCGAAGGCCAGTTGCAGGCAGGGAAAGCGTGCGGTGTCCGGCGCCTCGAAGGTGAGTTGACGCCCCATCAACTCCAGCGCGGAAACACCGGCGTCGATGCGCTCGGGAAAGCCCAGTGCGTAGG